>JBATYG010000220.1:0-6453 GCA_049673945.1 Occallatibacter sp. | reverse complement strand
CGATGCGAAGGGCGATGCCAAGGTTAAGCTGCGTTGCGGCCCGCTCCTCGCCGCCTTCGCCTTTCAGTTCCTTGACCGCCGCCTCAAGCATGGATGTGTAGAGCTCGAAGCCCACGGCCTCGATGTGTCCGCTCTGTTCGCCGCCGAGCATATTGCCGGCGCCACGCAACTCGAGGTCGAGCGCGGCGATCTTGAAGCCGGCGCCGAGGTCACTGAACTCCTTGAGCGCGGCCAGGCGACGGCGCGCGATCTGGCTCAGCTCCTGCTCGGGCGGAATGAGCAGGTAAGCATAAGCGCGGCGGTTAGAGCGGCCGACACGGCCGCGCAGCTGGTAGAGTTCGCTGAGCCCGTGGCGATCGGCGCGGTTGATGAGGATAGTGTTCGCAAGTGGGATGTCGAGACCATTTTCAATAATCGTCGTGGCAACGAGCACATCGAACTGATGGCCCATGAAGGCCAACATGACCTTCTCGAGCTCGCCTTCGCTCATCTGGCCGTGGCCGACGGCAACGCGTGCGGCAGGCACGAGTTCCTGGATGCGCGCGGCGATTTCGTAGATCGATTCGACGCGGTTGTGAACAAAGTAGACCTGGCCGCCCCGCTCAAGCTCGACCTCGACCGCCGAGCGCACCAGCTTTTCGTCGAACTTGGCGACAACGGTCTGGATGGCCATGCGGTCTTTTGGCGGCGTTTCAATCACGCTCATATCGCGCAGGCCCACCAGCGACATGTGCAGAGTGCGCGGAATGGGCGTCGCCGACATCGAAAGCACGTCAATTTCCTTGCGCATCTGCTTGAGCCGTTCCTTGTGGCGCACGCCAAAGCGCTGCTCTTCATCGACCACCAGCAGACCGAGATCCTGAAACTTGATGTCTTTCGAGAGCACACGGTGGGTGCCGATGAGGATGTCGATCTTGCCGGCTTCGACCCGCTCAACAATCTCCTTCTGCTCTTTTGCGGAGCGAAAGCGCGAGATCATCTCGACATGAATCGGAAACTGCGCGAAGCGGCGCTTGAACGTCTCGAAGTGCTGGAAGCAGAGCACCGTCGTCGGCGTGAGCACGGCGACCTGCTTGCCATCCTGCACGGCCTTGAAGGCGGCGCGCATGGCCACTTCGGTCTTGCCGTAACCCACGTCGCCGCAGAGCAGGCGATCCATCGGCGTGGCCGCCTCCATGTCCTGCTTGATCGCGGAGATCGCCGTGAGCTGGTCATCGGTTTCGGTGTAGTCAAACGACTCTTCAAACTCACGCTGGAATTCGTTGTCGGGCGAGAAGGCCGTGCCCTGGGCGGTGTGGCGCTCGGCGTACAGCTTGAGCAGCTCGGCAGCCATGTCCTGCATGGCTTTGCGCACGCGCGCCTTGGTTTTTGTCCACTGCTGTGAGCCGAGCTTGTTGAGCACAGGCGCCGGCCCCGCGTCCGTGGAGCGGTACTTCTGAATCAGATCGAGCCGGGTGAGCGGGACGTAGAGCCGGGCCTGCTCGGCGAACTCAAGAATCATGAATTCGATCGAGAGGCCGTCCTGCACAATCTCTTTGAGGCCCTGGTACTGCGCGATGCCATGCTCGACGTGGACGACGTAATCGCCGACAGCCAGATCGCGGAAGTCGGAGACAAAAGCGGCAGTTTTAGATCGCTTGGGCTCGGGACGAGCAGTGATGTCGGCTTCGTCGGAGAGGTCATTGGCGCCGAAGACGATCAGGTTGGAGTTGGGAAAGCTGACGCCGGAGGCGATCTGCGTGCGCACGATAACGGGCACCCGCATATCGCCGGCCAGATAGCTGGATTCGTCAAACATCGTCTCGCCCGAGTGCGCGCTGCGGCTGCCCAGGCGGTAGGGGAGCTGGTACTCGCGCAGCACCGTGGCCATGCGCTCAACGTCGCCCTGCGTGGGGACGGCGAGAACCGTGTGCTGATCCGCAACCATCAGGTTACGCACCTGTTCGACAAGCGTGGGAATCGAGCCGTGGAAACGCAGCGTGGGCCGCGAGCTGAAAGCTATTTCGCCGAGCGTGTTGTCTTCGTCGAGAACGTCAACCGCGCCGAGCTGATCGAGATCGAGGCCCGGATGCGAAGCCAGCATGGCCTGAAGAATCTCGGGACGAAGATAGATATCCTCGGGCCGAACCAGCGAGCCAATGCCGCTGCGCTCATGGCGCTGCTCGACCTTGTTCCACCAGCGGTCAATCTGGTTGCTGACCATGGCCGGCTCATCGACGCAGAGAACGGCTTTGGGCAGTAGATTAAGCAAATTGCCTTCAGCACCGGCGACCGGTGTAAAGAACTCCCACCCAGGGAAGACACTGACGCCGCCGGCCGCGGCAGCTTCGGCGGCCAGTTCCTCGTCGCCCGTCTCGATGCGCTGCTTGCTGAGGCGCACGTTCACGGCGGCGAGCAGATGCTCGGTGATGGGAGACTCTGTCAACGGCAGCAGTTGGATTTCGTCGAGACCCGCCTGCGAGCGCTGCGTTTCAGGATCGAATTTGCGGATGGTTTCAATCTCGTCGCCGAAAAACTCGATGCGCACCGGCCGATCGGCCTCGGGCGAGTAGACGTCGAGAATGCCGCCGCGGCGGGTGAACTGGCCCGGCATCTCGACAAGGTCCATCTGCGTGTAGCCCACCGAGGCAAGGTGCGCGGTGAGAACCTCGACGTCAAGCTCTTCGCCACGGCGCAGGGTTACGGCGAGGCTCGCATAGTAGTCGCGGTTAAAGAGGCGCAGCGCCAGGGCCTCGGCGGGCGCAATGAGAATGGCGACGCCTCCGGTGGCAAGCTTCCACAATGCCGCAGCGCGCTGCTCCTGCACATCCGGGTGGGGAGAGAGGTTTTCAAACGGCAGCACGTCGTGGGCGGGCAGGAGGACGACACGATCGGGTGCGATGGCGCCCGTAAGCTCGCAACCCGCGCGGAGCACAGGCTCAAGCGCTTCAGCAGCCTTGTTATCGGCCACAACGAGGATGAGCGGCTGGCGCGCGGCGCGCGCAAAGAGCGGGAGATAGATGGAACGGCCCGTCGCCGTGAGTCCAGAGACACGCCTGCGCCCCGTACCAAGGCTGAGGTGCCTCTGTACGCGATCAAATGCGGAGGAGTGCTCCAGCTCCGCGAAGATTTCGCGGACGAACGGGAGAATCATGTTCATTGTTAGTTTACCAGCGGGACTGCGCGCCCAGCGAGCGCCACAAGCGACAGTGCTTGATTGGCCTTCACCGCTTCCCGAGGCGCAGCGATTCCCAGCTTCCGTCGGAGTGCCAGCCGCCATCGACTGAGAGCGCGTGCCCGTTGATAAAGCTGCTCTCAACCGGATCGGCGAGGAAGGCGATGGCGCGCGCAATGTCATCCGGCGAGGCGAAGCGGCCCATGGGGATGCGGCCCGTGATATCGGCGTCAGTATAGGTGCCGTTCGCCTGGTCGGCCGCGTCCATTTCAGTTTTCACCCAGCCGGGGCAGACGGCGTTGACGCGCACCCCGCGGCCACCCCACTCCGCGGCGAGCGTGCGGGTAAGGCCGATCAGTCCGTGCTTGGAGGCGTTGTAGGCAGCGCGATCAGCGATGCCGAGCAGGCCCGCGACGGAGGCAACGTTCACAATGGAGCCGCTGCCCGCTTCCAACATCCTGCGGCCAAAGACCTGCGCCAGCAGGAACGGCGCAGAGAGGTTGACGTCGATGACGCGACGGTAATCGGCAAGAGACGTCTGCTCCGCCGGCGCAATGTGGCTGATGCCCGCGTTGTTAACCAGCACATCCACGCGGCCGTAACGATCGAAGACCTGCGCAGCAAAGGAGGCGACCGCCGCTTCATCGGTCACATTGCCGGCAAAGCCGAAGGCTTCCCCGCCCTTTCCCGCGATCGACGCCAGCGTTTCGGCTGGCTCACGCAGGTCAATGAGGGCGATGCGGCAGCCGCGTTCGGCAAGCACTTCGGCGGTGCGCCGTCCGATGCCCTGCGCTCCTCCGGTGATCACAGCAACGGGGGTTTGGGTTGTCATGCTCAATCGCTCATGGAATGCAACGCAAGCGCAGCGCGGCGCTACTCCCCGCCCACAGCCTTGGTGAAGGAATAGAAGAAATCGAGAGCCTTTCCGTAAGAGGCGACAGGAAGGCGCTCATCCTTGCCGTGGGCGCGCACGTCGTCCCGTTCCAATGCAATGGCGGAGTAGCCGTACGACGGAATACCGGCCTGGGCGAAGTAGATCGAATCGCTGGCGCCGTTTTCCATGATAGGGGTGACAGGAATGCCGGGCCAGATCTGCTGCGTAATGCGGGTCAGCGGATCGAAGACCGCCTTGATGGGCGGCGGAGGCGCGATGGCCTTGCGTTCCGGAGCAGTATCGGCGACCACCCCGGCGTCCGAAACATATTTGACGGTCAGCTTGGGGTCGTCGAAGACGGCGACAAGCCGCTTGCGGATCTCCTCCGGCGAGTGGCCGGGAAAGATGCGGCAGTTGACGTTGGCCTGCGCGGTCTGCGGAAGGGCGTTGTTGGCGTGGCCGCCGCTAAGGCGGGTCGCAACGCAGGTGGTGCGGAAGTTTGAGTTGAAGCCGGGGTCGTCGGCGCTCAGACGCGCGGCGGCAGCCAGATCCGGCGGCGTGGCGAGGATTGCGCGCATGTCGGCCGCGGTCTCACCGGTTTCGTGCTCGGCGAGGCGGGCGTAGTAAGCGCGCGTGACTTCATTCAGCTCAAAGGGAAAGGAGTACGCGGCGAGCTTGTTGAGTGCGGTGGTGAGCTCATAAATCGCGTTGTCTGGCCGCGGCAGCGAGCTATGGCCGCCGCGATTGACGGCCGTGACCTGGAAGTCGGAGTAGACCTTCTCGGTGGCCTCAACCGCCGCCACGACGGGGTGGCCGTGGTCAAGCTCGATGCCGCCGGCATCAGGATTGACGACAAAGGCTGCATCCACAAGATCGCGGTGATGCGTGACAAGCCAGTTGGCGCCGTTGAACTTGCCGCCTTCTTCATCGGCAGTCAGGGCAAGAATCAGGTCGCGCTTCGGCTTGTAGCCTTCGCGATGCAGGCGCAGGAAGGTGGCCACGAGAATGGCGTCGGACTCCTTCATGTCCTGCGTGCCGCGGCCATAGTAGTAGCCGTCCTTCTCGATGAACTGGAAGGGATCGGTCGTCCAGTCGGACCGCAAAGCCTCGACAACGTCGAGGTGGCAGAGAAAGAGAACCGGCTTCTCATCCGGCGTGCCCGCGGCGCGGATGCGCACCACCAGGTTCTGCTTCCTTGCATCGGGACCGATCAGTTTCACATCGTCTGCGGCAAAGCCCGCATCGAGAAAGCGCTTCTGCATGGCGGCGGCGGCAGCCGTCACGCTGCCCTTCGGCGTATCGGTGGTATTGATCTCGATAAGCTGCTTGAAGATTGCCAGCGCCTCGGCGCGATCCGCAGGCGGCGTCGGCGGCAGCGGATTCTGGGCAAACAACGGCAGACCAAGACACAGGCACAGCGCGGCAGAAGGCAAAGCACGACAGGAAGGATCCATGTGCAGCATTGTACGGCGCGGGGCGCCACGCGACCGTATGGGAATTGTGGATTGCGGGAAGCGCCAAAGCGATTTATCGTGGGTTGCCGCAATAACAGAGGTGAATCATGCTCTCAAGACTTTCTGCCGCCGTTCTCTGCGCCGCCGTTGCCGTGTCCGCCGTAACCGCCGTTGCGCAAAGCGCGCCCGCGCGCCCGAAGATTACCGGCATCTCGCATCTCGCCGTCTACACCTCCGATGCCGCTGCAACCGACCACTACTACCGCGTGATTATCGGCGCGGCAAAGGTGCCCGATCCAGAGAATCCAAAAGGCGTGCGCTATATGGTCAGCGGGACGCAGTTTATCGAGGTGCTGCCGCTGCCGGCCGGCGCCGGCGTCAACCGGCTCGATCACACGGCCTGGCGAACCGACGATGCCGAAGGCCTGCGGCTGTATCTCGCAGCAAAGGGATGGAAGACGCCCGCGAAGGTGACGCGCGGCTCCGATGGCAGCAAATGGTTCGAGGTGCTCGACCCGGAAGACAACAAGGTGCAGTTTGTTCAGCCGCCGGCACATCCACAAGCTCCCGACGCGCCGAACGCCATCGGCAATCACATCATCCATGTCGGATTCCTCGTGCACGATCGCGCCACGCAGGACCGGTTCTACCGCGATCTGCTAGGTTTCAGGCCCTACTGGTATGGCGGCATGAACTATCCGGCGAAGATTGACTGGGTGAGCCAGCAGGTTCCCGCTGGGCACGATTGGCTGGAATACATGCTGGCGGCAGGGCCGGGCCCGGGCAAAGGCATCCCCGCGACGATGACGCAGCGCAACCTCGGCGTGCAGGATCACCTCTCGATCGGCGAAGCCAGCGTTCCGGCGGCGTACGAGCGGCTGAAAGCCGGCAACAGGCTTGACGCAAGGCACGACGACGCGCCAAAGATCGGCAAGGATGGCAAGGAACAGTTCAATCTCTACGACCCGGAC
>JBATYG010000219.1:0-1760 GCA_049673945.1 Occallatibacter sp. | reverse complement strand
GTGTAGGGTTGCCCCACCCTTGTCGGTCCTGTCTTTGGAACGACAGGGTGGGCATAGGAAGACGGGTGGGCCGGTGGCCCGGTCATTTAGTAACCAGGAACCGCTGTGCCCCATTCATCCACAGTTTCATCGTGGATGAGTGGGAGACAACGAACGGCAATCCGACGACGCAGACGGCAACCGTGTGGCCAAAGGTACACTTACGTCGATGTCGGAGATTGGACGATGCACGCGGCGAAGCAGATGTGCAAGGCGGCGGGTTTCTTATGAGCACACGAGTCATTGTTGGTATTGCTTCCCTCTGCGCCGCGACGACCGGCCTGATCGTGGCGAACATGTTTTTGTACATGATGATCGGTGAGATCAACCCCAAAAGAGCGGAAGGAAACCTGGTCTCGTACTTCGGCTTTGCTTTTCCGAAGATGCAGAGGATTTTCAGTGAGTACAGTGTCAAATACCCAAGCGGAAGACTGCACATCTACGCGCTGCTTGCGTTCGCTGCTGCGATGGTAGGCTTGCTCGGCGTGGTGAGCGCCCTCGGCTTCTTTGGTTGACAGCCGGAGTTAGTCAGGCCGCCCTCAGGGGCGGCCCAGTCGTGTCTACATCCGTAAACAGCAGTGAGCCGGCGGGTGGCCCCGATATCCGTCTTCACCACACTGAGGGTGCCACCGGTCCCTCGCCCTTGGGGACCGGTGATATCGATACGCTGGTAGAGTTGAACGCTGCCCCCCTCCAATTTGCCCTCAGGCTGACCTTCTAATTAAGGTTGCATGGCAAACCCAGAGTCATCTCCGCGCAGGGTCAAAATCCCGCTCCTGCTCGGGCACTCAGCCAGTTGGAGGGCATCCAGTGAAATCCGCATGCACGCTTGCAGTTGCTTTGATTCTCTGCACTCTTTCTCTTCAATCTCTCACCGCGCAGGTCGTCCAGACCGCGCAGGGTAAAGTCGAGGGACAAAAGGAATCCAATTCCACCGTCACGGTCTTCAAGGGCATTCCCTTCGCCGCGCCTCCTGTGGGCGATCTGCGCTGGCGTGCACCGCAGCCTCCCTCCGCTTGGCAGGGCGTGCGCAAGGCGACCGCATTCGGAGCCCGTTGCATGCAGCCCATCATCCAAAGCATGCTGCCCATGCATATGCCTTGGACCGAAGAATTTCTCACCCATCGCAAGGTGAGCGAGGATTGCCTGTTTCTGAACGTCTGGACTCCGAAAGCGGCTTCGAAAGCAAACCTGCCGGTGATTGTCTTCATTCACGGCGGCGGGTTTACCGGCGGCGCCGGAGACGTTGCTGTTTATGACGGCGCAAATCTGGCGGCCAAAGGAGTCGTCCTGATCACGATCAACTACCGTCTGGGCGTCTTCGGCTTCCTCGCGCATCCTGAACTCAGAGCGGAATCAGCGCACCACGCCTCCGGCAACTACGCGCTCCTGGACCAGATTGCGGCCCTCCGCTGGGTCAACGCCAACATCGCCAATTTCGGCGGCAATCCGCACAACGTCACCATCTGGGGCCAATCCGCGGGCGCTTTCAGCGTGGCCGCCCTGGGAGCCTCGCCGCTCGCGGCGGGCCTGTTTCAACACGCCCAGGCCGACAGCGGCATCGGCGTTACAGGGCTGCCGATGCTGGCTTTGCGCGACGCTGAGCAGAACGGCGTCAAGTTCGCCGAAGAACATCACGCCGCCTCGATCAAGGATCTGCGTGCGTTACCCGCCGAGGCGCTGTTGCCCACAGGCCCGGCAGGGCTGCGCTTCTCTCCCGT
>JBATYG010000218.1:0-7454 GCA_049673945.1 Occallatibacter sp. | reverse complement strand
GGATGCGACAAGAACATGCCCGGCATCATCATGGCCCTCTGCCGGCTCGATATTCCCGGAATGATGCTCTATGGCGGCTCCATCGCTCCGGGCAAGTTGAACGGCATCGATATCACCATTCAGAACGTCTTTGAAGGCATTGGCTCCTACGCCGCCGGACAGATCGATGAGGCCGGCCTCGAAGCGCTTGAAGCAAATGCCTGCCCCGGCGCGGGAGCATGCGGCGGCCAGTTCACTGCCAACACCATGGCGATGTCGGGCGAAATCCTCGGCATTTCCCCGATGCAGCTTTCCGGCGTTCCGGCAACGGACCACGACAAGCACGCCGCAACGCGCGAAGCCGGCCGCATGCTCATGGACGCCGTGCGCGCCAATCGCCGGCCCTCGCAGATCATTACTCGCAAGTCGCTTGAGAACGCCATCGCCAGCGTCGCCGCCAGCGGCGGTTCCACCAACGCCGTCCTTCATCTGATCGCAATTGCCCACGAATTCGGCATCGACCTCACCGTGGATGATTTCGACGCAATCAGCAAGCGCACGCCCTTCATCTGCGACCTCGTGCCGGCCGGCAAATTTATGGCCTCGCACTTTCAGGCAGCGGGCGGTTCGCGCGTTCTGGCAAAGCGCCTGCTCGATGCGGGATTCGCGGATGGTTCAACGCTCACCATCAGCGGCCGCACCCTGGCCGAGGAAGCCGCTCTCGCCAAAGAGACACCCGGCCAGGTCATCATCCATACCTTTGACAAGCCCATCAAGCCCACCGGCGGCCTCGTCATCCTCAAAGGCAATCTCGCGCCTGAAGGCTCGGTGATGAAAATCGCAGCTGCCGATCGCGTCGAACATCGCGGTCCCGCGCGCGTCTTCGATTGCGAAGAGGACTGCTTTGCCGCCGTGCAATCGGGCAAAATCAAGCCAGGCGATGTTCTCGTTATTCGCTACGAAGGCCCGAAGGGCGGCCCCGGCATGCGCGAGATGCTGCAGGTAACGGCAGCCGTCAGCGGCACGCCCGAGTTAAGTTCAACGGTGGCGCTCCTCACTGACGGCCGCTTTTCCGGCGCCACGCGCGGCTTCACCGCCGGCCACGTCGCTCCTGAAGCTTTCGTCGGCGGGCCCATCGCCGCGGTGCGCGAGGGAGACATCATTCACTTCGACATCCCCAACCGCAAGCTCACGCTTGAGGTCAGCGACGCCGAGATTGCCGCGCGCCTCAAGGGCTTCACGCCTCCAGGGTTGCGCTGGCCCGCGGGCATCTTCCGCAAATATGTCGACCGGGTCACATCCGCCTCGAAGGGCGCAACAACGTAGATCCGCATCATGCGAAAAATCGCAAAACGCAAGAGCATTGTCAGAGCCGCAAAAGGAGTCAGCCATGGGAAACAGCACCAATAGCCAGGCCACAAACGCGCACCTCGCCGCACCCACTCCCCTCACCGGAGCCGAGATCGTCTGGGCCACGCTTGTCGGCGAAGGCGTCACGGATGTCTTCGGCTATCCCGGCGGCGCGATCCTCCCTGTCTACGACGCGCTGCGCAAGTTTCCTATCCATCATGTGCTGGTACGTCACGAGCAGGGCGCCGCGCACATGGCCGACGGCTACGCCCGAGCTTCGGGCAAGGTAGGCGTCGCCCTTGCTACCAGCGGACCCGGCGCCACAAACCTCGTCACCGGTATCGCCACGGCAATGCTCGACTCGATTCCCGTCGTCTGCATCACCGGCAACGTTTCAAGCAAGGTGCTGGGCACTGATGCCTTCCAGGAAGTCGATATCACCGGCATCACTCTGCCAATCACCAAGCACAACTTCCTGGTGAGCCGTGCAGAAGACATTGCTCCGGCGATTCGTCACGCTTTTCAAATCGCCCGTTCCGGCCGGCCGGGCCCCGTGCTTGTCGATATCACCAAGGACGCGCAGCAGGCGACAGCCATCTTCGATTTCGTCGCCGCAAAACCCCAGCCCTATCGTCCTCACCCCATGCTCAAGGTGGAAAAGTCAGGCCTGGTCGAGGCTGCTGAACTCATACGTCAGGCAAAACGCCCCGTGATCCTTGCGGGACACGGCGTCATCGAGTCCGGCGCCATGGAACAGATCCGGGCTCTCGCCGAGCGCACGCAGATTCCCGTAGCATTGACGTTGCTCGGCCTCGGCTGCTTCCCTGCCTCGCATCCGTTGAATCTCGGCATGATGGGCATGCACGGCGAGGCCTGGGTCAACCACGCGATTCAGGAGGCCGATCTTCTCATCGCCTGCGGCATGCGCTTTGACGATCGCGTCACGGGCAAGCTTTCTTCGTATGCCACCAAGGCAAAGAAGATCCACATTGAAGTCGATCCCGCCGAGATCAACAAGAACGTCAAGGCCGACGTCGCCCTTGTGGGCGATCTGCGCGCCGTGCTCGAAGAGTTGCTGCCGCACATCTCCGGCCGCGACGGTGGCGCGTGGCTCAAGACGATTGAAGCCAGCAAGGGCTCGGCCGCGGTCCGCGACATCAAGAACCTCCCTGATTTAGGACACCTTTACGCCGCGCACGTTGTGCATGATCTCTGGCGCATCACCGGCGGCGAAGCTGTCGTCGTCACCGACGTAGGCCAGCACCAGATGTGGGAGGCGCAATACTTCCACCACGAGAAGCCGCGCACCCTGGTCACCTCCGGCGGCCTCGGCACCATGGGTTTTGCCTTGCCCGCGGCCATCGGTGCCAAGGTAGCCTGTCCCGACAAGGAAGTGTGGGTGATCGCCGGCGATGGCGGCTTCCAGATGACCGCAGCCGAGCTTTCGACCATCGTGCAGGAGAATCTCAAGATCAACATCGCCATCATCAACAACGGATACCTCGGCATGGTGCGTCAGTGGCAGGAATTCTTCTACGAGCGCAACTACGAGTCCACGCCACTGGTCAGTCCCGACTTCGTCAAGCTCGCCGACGCACACGGCATCGCGGGCGCCGCGGTCAGCACGCGGGCCGGCGTCGAAGAAGCGGTGAACGCCGCTCGCAAGACATCTGGCGCGTTCCTCATCAACTTCATGGTCGAAAAAGAAGACTCGGTGTACCCGATGATCCCTGTCGGCTCCGCCCTGCACGAGATGATCAGGCGCCCAGGCAAGAACCCGCTGGTGGAAAGGGCCGGCGACGAGTAGCGGCGATCGGGCAAGGCACAGGCCCAACGCCGCGCGCATCTGCAACAGCGCCGAGAGCTGTCCGGCAATTTGCACTACCTCGGCATCGCGTCGATGCCGGGCTCAGGAAAGGTCAATCATGCTGCATACATTCGTGGCTTACGTAGAGGACTTGCCCGGCGTGCTTACGCGCGTGGCTTCCCTCTTCCGCCGTTTGAACATCAATATCAATTCGCTGACCGTCGGCCGCAGCGAGCGCCCCGGCCTCTCGCGCCTCACACTGGTATGCGAAGCATCCGCCGAGGCCGGCGACCGCATTCGCGCCAGCCTCTTCAAGCTTGAAAATGTCGTTGACGTCGATGACATCGCGCAGGCGCCCTCCGTTACGCGCGAGCTCGCGCTGATCAAAGTTGCCGCCACCCCGAAGAACCGCTCGCAGATCTTTGAGCTGGTCGAGGTCTTCCGCGCGCGCGTCGTCGATCTCGCCCCCGAATCCATGATGATCGAGATGACCGGCGTCGAAAGCAAGATTGAGGGCCTCCTCCAGGTGCTCAACGAGAGCGCGGACCGTATTCTGGAAGTATGCCGCAGCGGCAAGATGACCATGCGACGCGGTCATCACACCAGCCGCGTACTGCGCGCCATGGGCGCTAATGCAGAAGAGAAAGCCGCCGCGCGCAACATCTCCGCCCAAATGGCAGCCGAAAAAGCAGCGGTCGAACTGGAATAGTTCCTCTACTCTCGCAGATTTCTGTAGGAAACTCTTAACCCCGCACGCAAAGGAAAATCGAGAACACTATGGCCAAGACTTACTACGACAACAACGCTGACCTCACGCTGATTCAGGCAAAGAAGGTCGCCATCATCGGTTACGGCTCGCAAGGCCATGCCCATTCGCTGAACCTCAAGGACTCGGGAGTCCAGGTCAAGGTCGGTCTTGCTCCCGCTTCAAAGTCCATCGCAAAAGCGCAGAAGGCCGGGCTCGAAGTGGATACCGTTGCGAACGCCGCTGCCTGGGCCGACGTGGTCATGATCCTCACCCCTGACCAGACGCAGGCCAAAATCTACGCCGAGGAAATCGCGCCCAATCTCAAGGCAGGCACCCTGCTGCTTTTCGCGCACGGCTTCAACATCCACTTCAAAACCATCGTTCCCGCAAAGGATATCGACGTGGCTCTTGCCGCGCCGAAAGCCCCGGGGCATCGCGTCCGCGAAGTTTTCACCGAGGGCGGCGGCGTCCCCGGACTTATCGCCGTTCATCAGGACCCGACCGGCAAAGCTCATGCGCTCACCCTCAGCTACCTCAAGGGCATTGGCTGCACCCGCGCCGGTGTGCTTGAAACCACCTTCAAGGAAGAAACCGAGACCGATCTCTTCGGCGAGCAGGCAGTGCTTTGCGGCGGCGTCAGCGCACTCATCAAGGCTGGCTATGAAACGCTGGTAGACGCCGGCTATCAGCCCGAGAGCGCCTACTTCGAGGTGCTGCATGAGCTCAAGCTGATCGTCGATCTCATCTATCGCGGCGGCCTCGCCTACATGCGCTATAGCATCTCCGATACCGCGGAGTGGGGCGACTATGTCAGCGGTCCGCGCGTCATCAACGCTGAAAGCAGGAAGGCGATGAAGGCCATCCTCACCGAAATTCAAGACGGCAGCTTTGCGAAGCGCTTTCTCGCCGACCAGAATTCCGGCCGCAAGGAGTTCCAGGCATTTCGCGACGCCGAAGCCAAACATCCCATTGAAATCGTCGGCAAAGAGCTGCGCGCGTCCATGCCCTTCCTCGATCCGGTCACAGTTGAAGAAGTGGCCAAAACGCGATAACCCGTCGCAAGCAAAAACAGACGCCGGGCTGCCTTCGGGCCGTCCGGCGTTCTTGTTTCTTACTTTCTATCGAGTCGAAAGGCAGCCGCCTCAAAGTCTCCGCGAAATTCCTCGCTCATGTCGATACCATGATTCATCCACCAGGCGCCGCTGGCCTGAGATGGCGTGGTCTTGCCCACCTTGCCTTCGATTGCGGTGAGCGCGTACTCCGCAGCAGGGTCGAGTCCTTTAAGCTTCAGGCGCGGGAAGATGTGGCCCTCCTGCGTGGAATGAATGAAGTCGAACACTACCGACTGGCTCTTGTCGCGATTGACCGTCTGCGTTGCGGAGAATTCGCTGCCATCGCGTGGCGAGATCAGGCGGTAAAGATCGCCCTGCACGATCGTTCGCTGTATCTGGTGGTAATCCGCAATCAGGCGTTTTGCAAGGGCGGTCTCGTCCGGCGTCCAGTTGTTGATGTTGGCGCCGATGCCAAGCGATCCCTGCATGGCGCTGAGCATCCTGTAGCTCAATGACGTTGAACGGCGATTGAGCCAATGCGGTGAGTCTGTCACCCAGGCCATCATGATCTGCGGCGTATAAGCGTAAGTGAACCCGTCCTGCTGCGTAAGGCGATCGAAGGGATCGGTATTGTCCGATGGCCAGACTTCGTCCGCGTATTGAAGGATGCCGAGATCGACGCGGCCGCCTCCGCCTGAGCATGATTCGAACTCGACCTTCGGATGGCGCCGCTTCAGTTCCGCAAGAATGCTGTAGAGATTGCGTGTGAACTGGACATAAACCTTCTTCTGTTCGGTGGGCGGCAATTGATCCCAGCCCGGTTCGCTCCAGTTGCGGTTGTAATCCCACTTGAGGAAAGCGATATCGTTCTCGGTGAGCAGCTTGTCGAGGAATGCGAAAACGTAGTCATGAACGTCTTGCCGCGCCAGATTGAGCACCAGTTGATTGCGCTGCTCTGAGCGTGGCCGGCCCGGGAAATTCAGCACCCAGTCAGGGTGTTTGCGATAAAGGTCTGAGTCGGGATTGACCATCTCAGGCTCAACCCACAGGCCAAAGTCCATTCCCAGTGAATGAACCTTGTCGATGAGAGGCTTCAAGCCGTGCGGAAACTTCTCTGCGTTGACATACCAGTCACCGAGCCCGGCATGATCGTTCTTGCGCTGCCCGAACCAGCCGTCGTCCATCACGAAGCGGTCAACGCCCAGAGCTGCGGCCTTTTCTGCCAGCGCAATCTGGCCTGCTTCAGTCACATTGAACCCGGTCGCTTCCCAGGAGTTGTAGAGGACGGGGCGCGGCCTGGGCGCGGCATTCTCGCCCTCTCCCGTTCGATGGGGCAGGATGTGGCTCATCTCAAAACGATGCAGCAGGCGCGATGCCCCACCCAATCCATGCGCGGAATAACCTCCGTAAAAAACGGGCGTCTCAAGGGCCTGCCCGGGATGCAAGACGTATCCGAAATCAAAGGGGTTGAAGCCGCCGGTTATGCGAACAGCGTCGAGCTGGTCCTCTTCGATGGTGATCCGCCATGACCCGCTCCACGCAAGAGCGCCGAACCAGACTTCCCCATCGTTCTCGTTCGGATCGCCCGCCTGAATCGCAAACCAGGGATTCGCCTGATGGCCAGTGCTTCCGCGGCGGCTCTCAAGCAGACGAGCCCCGGGGTGCAGCGCCTCTTGTGTCAACATCCACTCGCCGGCCCAGCGGCCAGTCAGGTAATCGAGCGAATATTTTGCCGCGGGCAGCGCCCAGCTTGCTGCGGCGGCCTGCTCAATCGTGATCGGCTGCGGCTCGCGATTCTCGATGGTTGCCGATCGGGCGACAATGCCGCTGCCGGGGTCAATGGAGTAATGCAGCGTGACAAAAACGGCGCGACTGATGTCCTTTAGAACGATGTCGATCCCATTCGCCGTGATTCGGTCGCTTTCATAGTGCAGAACAAGATCGCGGTTTCCGTCAGAGAAGGTGACTTTCAGCGCCGGCTCCACAAAAAGGCCGGCGCCCCAGCCCGCATATTCCTGCGCTGTCGTGGTGTACGACGAGTCAAATGACGCCCACTCCCGCATGGGAACAGGCTGCAGGAAATGGTCCGATGCCGCCAGCCTTCCTCCCCAGTAAAGCTGCTGCAGTTCTCCGCGGGAGTTCACACCGAAGACGTATGAAGTATTGCCACCATCGAGTCTGAAGACTTTCGAATCCCGATCGACGGTTACTGTGCCAGCCCCTGCCCAGGCAGAGGTAAAGAGAAACAGAAGGGTCACGACTGAAAATGTTTTCAACATTAGCTATCCTTGTGCTGGAACCGCCTCATCATATATCCCATCCACCACGAAACAAAAGTCCCACCAGCCAAAAGCCGAGCGAGGCTTATCGGATATACTGTTCACACCCCCGGAGGTCCCCCGGATGCTCTCCCCAGCAGTCATCTCGCCCGCCAATCCCACTCCCGTCGAGGAGATTGCCGCCGCAGTAGACCGCATCGGTCCTCTGCACGGTCTCCCTCTCGAGGACCGTCTCTGGC
>JBATYG010000217.1:0-3462 GCA_049673945.1 Occallatibacter sp. | reverse complement strand
CCATCGAACAGGTTGAAGCCCTTGAGCTGGCTCCCGGTGCAGAACACGAAAAGCTCGAAGGCTGGGTGCCCAGCCTTGCCGGCGAAGACGATCTGCGCCAGGCGCTCGAGAAGGCTTTCGACTATCGGGGTGATGTCACGCTCACGCTCAAATCCGGCGAGCGCATCGAGGCCTTCATCTTCACCCGCCAGAGCGGCCGCACCCTCGCTGACTCCTTCGTGCAATACTTCACCCCCAGCGCGTCCGAGAAGCGCAAAATCAGTTACGCAGAAATCGCGCGACTTGAGTTCAGCGGCAAAGATCGCGCCGCCGGCAAGCACTGGGAAGACTGGGTGAAGGCCTACAACGAAAAGAAGGCTGCCGGCGAGAAAGATATCGCCCTTCATCCCGAAACACTGGAGTAGACAATCTCCATTCGCAGCTCGACCATGAAAGTCTTCGTTACAGGTGCGACGGGCTTTGTGGGCGGCCATGTGGCCAAAGCCCTGGCCGCCCAGGGCGCCGATCTCCGTCTCCTCGTCCGCAAGAGCAGCAATCTGAAAAACCTCGAAGGCATTCCCGGCGACACCGTCCTCGGCGACTTGGCGCACCCTGAATCCTTCGCTCCCGCGCTTTCCGGCTGCGACGCCGTCCTGCACGTCGCCGCGGATTACCGCCTTTGGATTCGCGATCCCGAAACCATGTACCGCATCAACGTCGACGGCACGCGCGATCTGTTGCGCCTTGCGCGCAACGCTGGCGTGCGCCGCGTCGTCTACACCTCCAGCGTCGCCACCATGCACTTTCGCACCGATGGGATCGTCATCAACGAAGACACGCCCGTCTCGCTGGCTGATATGGTCGGCCACTACAAGCGCTCCAAGTTTCTCGCCGAGCAGCAAGCCATAGCCGCGGTCAATGATGGGCAGCAGGTCATCATTCTCAATCCCACCACGCCCGTCGGTCCCAACGACGCAAAGCCCACGCCTACGGGCCGCATCTTCGTGGACTTCCTCAACCACAAGTTTCCCGCTTACATGGATACCGGGCTCAACCTCGTCGATGTCTCCGAGGTAGCTCGCACGCATGTCGCCGCGCTTGAGCACGGCACGCCCGGCCGCCGCTACATTCTCGGCGGAGAAAACCTCACCCTCAAGCAGATACTCGACAAGATGTCGGCCATCACCGGCATTCCCTCGCCCAGCGTGCGCATCCCCTTCGCCGTCGCCGCCACCTACGCCTTCTTTGAAGAGTGGATCACCGGCCGCATCCGAGGCAGGGAACCGCGCGCCACTCTTGAAGAAGTGCGCATGGGCCGCAAAAAGATGTTTGCCTCCTCTGCCCGCGCGCAGCAGGAGCTCGGCTTCCGCATCCTCCCCGTCTATCCCGCCATGCGCGCCGCGATCGAGTGGTTCCGCGCCAACGGCTATGCTCCTTCGGGGCAAGCTCAGGGCCAGCCTCAGGAGCGGCGATGACCCGCACCGGCATCATTGCCGCGATGGCCGGCGAACTCAGGCCGCTCGCCAGCGGCTGGAAGCATGAGTCGCGCGATGGCGTCGATCTCTGGGCCCATCGCGATGAAAACCTCTACGTTGCGGCCTGCGCCGGAGCAGGGCAGCCTGCGGCAACACGCGCCTTCGCCGCCATTGAGGCGGACGCGCCCATTGACCTGGTCTTCTCCGTCGGCTGGGCCGGCGCGCTCAGCCCCGCGATTCCGCCCGCCAGCGTGCACAACGTCGCGGGAGTAATTGACGCCCAGACCGGCGAGCGTTTCAACTGCGACGCGGGCGCAGGCGACCGGTGGCTGGTCACCGCGCCCAGGGTGGCAGACCAGGCGGAAAAGCGCCGGCTGGCCTCGGCCTACGGCGCGGCCCTCGTCGACATGGAGGCTGCTGCCGTGGCTCGTCTCGCCGGCATGCGCGGCATTCCGTTCTATTGCATCAAAGGCGTTAGCGATGGCGTCGCCGATAACCTGCCCGATTTCAACCATTTCCTCGTTAACGGCAAGTTCCGGACCGCCCGGTTTACGCTTTACGCACTCCTGCGGCCTTGGTACTGGCCCGCTTTGGCGCGAATGGGAGAAAATAGTAGCAAGGCTTCCCAAAACATCGCGGAAACGCTTGTCGACTTTCTGCGATGAACAAATTCATTCCGGGATAGAAGATGGCTACACAAATTTCGAACCCTCAGCGCCTCGTGGAATCGAAAATTCCCTCGACTATGAGAGCGGTCGTCTACCGCGGCGTCAATGACATGCGCGTCGAAACCGTTCCCGTGCCCGCAATCGGTCCCGGTGAATTGCTCATCAAGGTCGCGACCTGCGGCATCTGCGGCACAGACCTCAAGAAGGTTCACACCGGCTCTCATTCCGCCCCGCGTATCTTCGGTCACGAGATGGCCGGCGTCATCGTTGCAGCCGGCGAAGGCGTCACACAGTATGAAGTGGGCGAGCGCGTCATGGTTTTTCACCACGTGCCCTGTGACGAATGCTATTACTGTCGCAAGGGCACGCCCGCGCAATGCCCGCTCTATAAGAAGGTCGGCGTCACTGCCGGCTTCGAGCCCTCGGGCGGTGGTTTTGCTGAGTACATTCGCGTCATGGATTTCGTCGTCAACTACGGGGGCGTCGTGCGCATTCCCAACGGCGTTCCATTCGAGCAGGCAGCTTTCGTCGAGCCGGTCAACACCGTACTCAAAGGTGTGAAGATGCTCAACCTCGCTTCGGATGATACTGTCCTCGTCATCGGACAGGGGCCCATCGGCATCATGCACGCCGTGCTTGCCAGCCGCCTTGGCGCGCGTGTGCTCACCTCGGACCTCTATCCCGAGCGCCACGCCATCGCCGCGCGCTACGGCCTCAGCAATCCCATCCACGCCGGCTCTGAGAATGTCGTCGAACGCGTTCTGGCCGAGACAGACGGCCGCGGCGTCGACGCCGTGGTTCTCGCCGTGGGCGGTACTGCTTTGGTTCGCACCGCGATGGATGCAGCCCGTCCCGGTGGTAAAGTGATGTTGTTTGCCCAGACTCAACGTGGTGAAGTAACCATCGACCCCGCGGCAGTCTGCGTAGACGAGAAGACTTTGCTTGGCTCCTATTCGTCCTCATTTCGCATTCTTGATGAAGTCACCGGGACGGTCTTCGGCGGCTATCGTAATGGTTTCGATCTCACGCAGTTGATTTCGCACCGCTACCCGATGGAACAGGCAGTGGAGGCGATTGAGGTAGCTTCACATCCCAAGCCGGACTCGATGAAGATCATGATCGAGCCCGTTCTTGGCATGGGAGCAGAGTAGGAGGCGGCTGATGGCAACAACCATGAGGGCCGCGGTTCTCCACGGACGCGAAGACATTCGCATCGAAAGCGTCCCCCTTCCCGAAGCCGCGCCGGGAGAGTTAGTCGTGCGTGTTGGAGCTGCGCTTACCTGCGGCACCGACCTCAAGGTCTTTCGCCGCGGGTACCACGCGCGCATGATAGTTCCGCC
>JBATYG010000216.1:0-14290 GCA_049673945.1 Occallatibacter sp. | reverse complement strand
GGCATCAGCAGTTCCATCAGCTTCGCGGGGCGCCTCAGCGACGACCTCCTTCCCCTTGCGTATGGCGCTTGCGATGCATTCGTTCTGCCTACGGCGGCACTTGAGTGCTTCGGCATCATCGCACTGGAGGCCCTCTCCGCCGGACGCCCGGTGCTGGCGACTCCGATTGGCGCCATCCCCGAAATTCTGCGCAAATTCGAGCCCGAATGGCTGGCGCAATCTGCCCAGGTAGCTGATATTACGTCTCTACTTCGGCGCTATCTGAATGGCGAGTTGCCCGATTATTCGCCGGTCTCATTGCACGACAAGGTTCATCAGGGCTACAACAGCGCACGCCGGCTGGACGAGTTTATCGACACTACCGTGGGGGGCAGGCTGGATTCGCCACCCTTGACCAGTTATGCCGTAAGCTGAGCGCTCACACTCATGGATTAGGTCACGTTGTTAATGACACAGGCGATCGGGAAGCCCACAATTCTTGTTCTTCTCAGGTACTACCTCCCAGGATTTAAAGCAGGGGGACCTGTTCGCAGCATCGCGGGTCTGGTCAGCACGCTTGGCAGCGAATATGACTTCAAGATTATCTGTCTCGATCGCGATCTCGGCGACGATCGGCCTTTTCCCGATGAGCCCGTGGGCCGCTGGTACCGGTACCAGTCCGCTAGCGTTCTGCGCGTGCCTCCCGGCCTCGGCGGCATTCGGCTGATCCTGCAGGCTCTCCGCCGGGAGCATTATGATGCCCTCTATCTCAACAGCGTGTGGGAGCGCTTCTTTTCGATAGGCCCGCTCTTTTTCAGGAAACTCCACCTGGTTCCGCAGGTTCCACTCGTCCTTGCCCCGCGCGGAGAGTTTTCCGCCGGTGCCATCGGCATCAAGCGCTGGCGAAAGGGCCTCTTTCTTCTCATGGCAAAGATCATTCGGCTCTTTGATCGCGTGCTCTGGCAGGCCTCGAGCGAACACGAGGAGAGCGACATCGTACGCCAGCTCGGAAACGTCGACCTGCAAAGAGCGCCCGTCGTCGTTGCTGTGATTCAGTCGCCGCCGCAGAACGCTGCATCGCGTCTCAAGGTGCGCATCGCTCCCGATTTGCAGGGTGAGTCTGGTAGGCAGCCCGGCTCCCTCGACGGAAAAATCAAGGAGCCAGGCAAACTGCGCATCGTTACCCACGGGCGCGTTTGCAAAAAAAAGAACATCGATTATGCCATCCGTCTTCTCAAGGATGTGGCCGGAGAAGTTCAGTACGATATCTACGGCCCGCTCGAAGACGCGAAATACGTCGCGCTCTGTGAACAGCAGAGGGACGCGCTTCCTGCAAATATCACTGTCCGGTTCATGGGCCCGGTTCAGCATCATCTCATCGTCGAGCGGCTCGAAGACTACCATCTCTTTCTGCTTCCCACCCTCGGGGAGAACTTTGGCCACGTCATCGCCGAGGCCCTGCAGGCCGGCTGCGTGCCTCTCCTCAGCAACACCACGCCGTGGCGCAATCTTGAAGAGGCGAATGCCGGTTGGGATTTTCCTCTCGACCGTCCTGACCTGTTCGTCAAAGCCCTGCAGAGCTCAGTGTCCTGGTCTAACGATCGGCATCAGGCCGTGTCGAAAAATGCCAAGGCCTTTTTGGCGGGCAACAGCCTGGTACGAGACGCAATCGATCAGAATCGCTACCTCTTTCAAGTGGCGCTGGCAATGCCCGACAAGAGGGAACCGGCGCTTCTGCGCGGGGCAAAGAGTTGATCCTCCTCAATCGACGAGATTCGTAACCAGCGGTCCGATGTCATCTCCTTCCGGGTGGTAGCAACGAGATATGAGCGAACAAATCTTGCAGGGAAAAACCTTACTGATCACCGGCGGCACCGGTACCTTCGGCAATGCCGTTGTCGACATGGCCATGCGCACCGGTTTCGGCGAAATCAGGATCTTCAGCCGCGATGAAAAAAAACAGGACGAGATGCGCGGCCGCCTGAAGAACCCGGCCATCAAGTTCTACATCGGCGATGTGCGCAGCTACGATAGCGTTCACCAGGCCATGAATGACGTGGACTACGTCTTTCATGCCGCAGCGCTCAAACAGGTCCCATCCTGCGAATTCTTCCCGCTCGAGGCGGTGCAGACCAACACCCTCGGCGCTGAAAATGTGATGAAAGCGGCCCTCGCCTTCAACGTGCGCAAGACCATCGTCCTCAGCACTGACAAGGCCGTCTATCCCGTCAACGCCATGGGAATGTCGAAGGCCCTGATGGAAAAGTGCATGGTGGCGAAAGCGCGCATGTTTGGCGGCCGCTCCACCGTCTTCTGCGGAACGCGCTATGGCAACGTCATGGCCTCGCGCGGCTCGGTTATTCCTCTCTTCCTCAACCAGATCCTCACCGGCGAGCCAATCACCGTCACCGATCCCAATATGACGCGTTTCATGATGACCATCGACGGGGCCGTCGATCTGGTGATGTACGCCTTCGCGCATGGAACGCCGGGAGATATCTTCGTCCAGAAAGCGCCTGCCGCCACTATCGGAACCCTCGTCGAGGCGCTGCTGAAGCTCTTTAACACTCAAAATGAAGTCAGGATCATCGGCACGCGCCACGGTGAGAAACTCTACGAAACGCTGATGAATCGCGAAGAAACCGCGCAAGCGCAGGATCTCGGCGGCTACTACAGAATTCCAGCCGACGCGCGCGATCTCAACTATTCGAGCTTCTTCAGTAAGGGGAAAACCGAAGTCTCCGCCGCCTGCGATTACAATTCGCACAACACTGAGCAGCTTGACGTAGATGCCATGATCGATATGCTCCTCAAGCTATCCTGCGTGCAGGACGCTCTGAACGGCAGGCCCGTTCTCGCGTGAAGAAGATGGCTACCATTACAAGAACAGAAACTCGACTGCAAAAGACTCGCCCCGCCGAAAAGACCGGCATCACCAATGTGCTCATCACAGGGGCCCGCGGATTCCTTGGGCGTAACCTCGCCGCTCATCTCAATGAGCGCAAGGGCTATCGGCTGAGCATCGCCAGCAAAGAAGAGTCGATCGAGAGCCTGCGCCGCATGCTCATCGAGGCCGACATCATCTTTCACCTTGCCGGGGTGAACCGGCCCGCCGATTCATCCGACTTTGCGCGGGTAAACACCGGGCTCACTGAGCAGATCTGCAACGTGCTCGATCAGAATGGTCGCGCACCGAAGATCATTTTCAGTTCCTCCGTTCAGGCTGCGCTCGATAACCCCTACGGCGTCAGCAAGCGCAACGCCGAAGAAGCGCTTCTCGCCTATGCTCGCAAAACCGGAGCCTGCGTTCGCATCTACCGGCTCAGCAACCTCTTTGGTAAGTGGTGCAGGCCCGGCTATAACTCTGTTACCGCCACATTCTGTCATCACATTGCGAACGATCTCCCCATCGAGATATCGGACCCCGCTCGCGCAATCGAATTAAGTTATGTCGATGATGTCGTCAGAGCATTTGTCACGGAAATCGCCGAAGATTGCTCCGAAGCCAGCGCCGTTCCCGAGATACCCGCCTATTCGATTCAACTGGGCGACCTGGCCGGCAGAATCCAGGCATTCCACGACTTCCGCGCGACGCTCACTCTGCCAGACTTTGCCGAGCCCTTCAACCGTGCGCTCTACGCAACTTATCTCTCGTATGTCCCGCCGGCGGCCCGGGAGCACAAACTTGCGAAACACACCGACGCTCGCGGAAGCCTCGCGGAGTTCATCAAGCAGCAGCACATGGGGCAGGTCTTCGTCTCGCGCACAAAGCCTGGCATCACTCGCGGCAATCACTATCACCACACCAAGGCTGAAAAATTTCTTGTCGTCGAAGGCAAAGGACTGATCCGCATGCGGCCCGTCGAAGGCGGCCCGATCGAGGAGTATCCCGTGGTGGGCAGCGACTTCCACGTCATTAACATTCCGCCTGGATACACGCACTCCATCACTAACATCGGCAGCGGCGATATGGTCACCCTCTTCTGGTCCAGCGAGATCTTCGACCCCAACAATCCCGACACCTACTTTCTCCCTGTTGACGCTTAACCTGCTGCTCCTGGAAAGACCATGAAAGTCGCAACGATCTTAGGTACGCGTCCCGAAATTATCCGGCTCTCCCGGGTAATTGCAGCTCTTGAACAAAGTACTGAACATGTTCTGATCCACACCGGACAGAACTACGACTACGAACTCAACGAGGTCTTCTTCGAAGATCTCGAGATGCGCCGCCCCGATCATTACCTCAACGCCGCTGGCAAAAACGCTGCCGAAACCATCGGCCTCGTCATTTCCAGATCGAGCGATCTACTATCCGAGCTGAAGCCCGATGCGCTTCTCATTCTCGGAGACACCAACAGCTGCCTTTGCGCCCTCGCGGCCAAGAGGCTTAGGATTCCCGTCTTCCACATGGAAGCAGGCAATCGCTGCTTTGATGAGCGCGTGCCCGAGGAGATCAACCGCCGCATTGTTGACCACATCAGCGATATTAATCTTCCCTACAGCAGCATTTCGCGCGAATATCTGCTCCGCGAAGGCCTGTCACCCGACCGAATTATCAAGACCGGCAGCCCCATGTACGAGGTGCTCAGTCATTACCGCCAGAAGATCGAGAACTCAAGCATTCTTGCCCGGCTCGCGCTCAACCTGGGATCCTACTTCGTTGTCAGCGCGCATCGCGAAGAGAATATCGATTCTGAACGCCACTTCCGCAGCTTCGTCGAGGTGCTCGAGGCCATAGCGCATCGCTATCAGTTTCCCGTCGTCGTCTCCGTCCATCCCCGCACCCGGAAACGCATTGAAAGTGAAGGCGTCAAATTTTCCGAGAAGATCCGCCTCATGAAGCCGCTGGGATTTCCCGATTATGTGCACCTGATGATGCACGCAAAGGCTGCTCTCTCAGACAGCGGAACGATTACCGAAGAAGCGTCGATCCTCAACTTCCGCGCCCTCAATATCCGCGAGGCGCACGAGCGGCCTGAAGGCATGGAAGAGGGCGCCGTGATGATGACCGGTCTCGATCCTTCCGCTGTTCTCGATGCGCTCAAGGTGCTGGAGTCACAGCCCGCCGGCGCTGAGCGCGCTCTCAGAATTGTTGACGACTACAACGTGCCCAACGTCTCCGAAAAAGTCGTTCGCATCATCCTCAGCTACACCGGCTACGTTAATCGTGTTGTATGGCGTCAATGCTGATAGAGTTTCGACCGAATAGAGCATGCCGACAGGTCCCATCGTGAGCCGCACTTTCCAAACCACTCAGACGCTGAAAGCAGAACTCGATACTCCCGTCTTGCAGCCGGATGGGGAAACCAATGCGGACAGCCCTTCCGGCGCAGCGGATAGGGTGTGTTCCAAACATCGAGTCTGGGTGATTTCGGAACTCTACTATCCGGAACTAACATCGACAGGCTATTTTCTCACTGGTATCGCCGAGGGGCTTGCAGAAACCTGTGCGGTCTCTGTGCTCTGCGGCCAGCCGAGTTACTGGCTGCGCGGCGTGCGTGCTCCGACGCGCGAAGAGCGAAACGGCGTCCAGATCCGGCGTTGCTGGGCCACTACCTTCAACAAAAATAAGGCAGCATTCAAGGTCGTAAACATGCTGACAATTAGCACCTCGATCCTGCTCAATGCCATCGGTCGAATCCGTCGCAACGATACGGTCATCGTCGTAACCAATCCGCCGCTCCTGCCCTATCTGGTTGCTCTCGCGTGCCGCGCAAAGCGCGCGCGCCTGGTCCTGCTGGTTCATGATGTCTACCCCGAGATCCTGGTGCAGCTCGGCCTGCTCAAGCCAAAATCAGTTTTCATAAAAGCGATGAATGTGGTCAGCAGTTGGCTCTACAGGTCATCGGCGCAGGTCTTGGTCATCGGGCGGGATATGCGCGACCTTATCGCCAAAAAACTGCCCCCACACGGCCTGGGTAACATCACCATCGCGCCTAACTGGGCAGATACCCGCGCAACCTTCCCAAAATCGCGAGACGATAGCAACCTGCTGACTTCGCTTGGAATCGACAATAAGTTCGTCGTTCAATTCTGGGGAAACATGGGCCGCCCGCATTGCGTCGAAGATATCGTGCAGGCTGCCGAGCTTCTCGCTGCCGAACCCGGCATTCATTTTCTGCTGATAGGGTGGGGAACCAGAAAGCCGTGGGTGGTTGCCGAACAGAAACGCAGGTCGCTGGTTAACATGACGATTCTCGATCCGCTGCCCCGCGAGCAGTCCTGCGAAGTCCAGAATGCCTGCGACCTGGCAATCAATACCTTGTCTAGCGGAATGACGGGGATCTCCGTGCCGAGTCGATCCTATAACGCAATGGCGGCCGCCAAGCCGATCCTCGCCGTCTGTGACGCCGATTCTGAACTTTCTCGCATGGTGCGCGAAGAAGATATCGGTTGGGTCATTCCGCCGGGCCGTCCCGATCTGCTTGCAGCCGCGCTCCGCGAAGCCGCGGCTAACCGTGATCGTCTTCGCGCAATGGGTCAGCGCGCCCGCCAGGTCGTCGAGGCAAAGTACACGCCCGCCAGTGTTATCGGCATTTATCAGGCAGTTATCGAAGGTTTGCGCGCGTGCTAGAAAATAGCTCGCGCCGGCTATTGGTTACCGGGGCAACCGGGTTCCTCGGGGCTGCGGTCGTACACCTTGCTCGCTCGCAGGGATGGCAGGTCCGTGCCTTCAGCAGAGGTGCCTCCGAAATTGAAGGTGTCGAATCGGTTTCGGGCGACATCCGCGACCCTGAGGCTCTTCGCCGCGCCGCCGCAGGGATAGATGCCATCGTGCATGCGGCGGGACTTGCCCATGTCTTCGGGCCGCGGGCCAAAGACAGCGCAGCATTCCAGTCCGTCAACGAAGTCGGCACGCTCAACGTAATCGACGCCGCTCTTTTCTGCCACGTACCGCATGTTGTTCTGGTAAGTTCGGTCTCAGTTTATGGCAGCTATCGCGGAGATCACTGTTATGAGACGACTCCCTGCCATCCCGAAGGACCTTACGCCTCCAGTAAGTACGCTGCTGAGCGCCGCGCCGCTGAGCGGGTATCTGCAAGTGAAACCCGCCTCACTATTCTTCGCCTCGCCACGATTTACGGAGCAGGAGACCGCGGCAACGTTGCCAGGCTGATCGTTGCTCTCCGGCGCGGTCGATTCCTCTGGATTGGTTCCGGCAGCAATCGAAAGAGCCTGATTCACAAGGCTGATGCCGCGCGGGCCTGTCTCATGCCCTTGCAGCTTCAGCGGCGCGGAACTGAAGTCTTCAACGTCTCGGCGCAGGTGATTCCTATGCGTGAAATCGTTACATCGATCTGCCGTGCCCTCGACCGCCCCGTTCCTCGCTTGACCATACCGATCAAGATCGTCAAGGCGGCCGGCTCCGTTGCCGCGTCGCTCGGCAATCGAGTGAATCTGGAGCAGCAGATCAAGAAGTTCACCCGCGAAGATGCATACGATGGAAAACTCTTCGAAGAAACCTTCGGATTCAAGCCGCAGGTATCGCTCGCAGCGGGTCTGCGCGAAGAGGTAATGCATCTCAGAGATCAGGCAGGATTGTAAGAGGCGTACTTTGCGTTTTGCCAAGCGAGCCTTCGACTTAGCAGTCACCATTCCGGTTACACTGGCGCTTTTGCCGTTCCTGGTTGCCATTGCCCTCGTAGTCAAGGCGACCTCCACGGGTCCGGCAATCTATTGGTCAAACCGCGTCGGTAAGAATAACCGGATTTTCAGAATGCCTAAGTTTCGCAGTATGCGCATCGATACCCCGCAATTAGCCACTCATCTGCTTACCGATCCTCAAGCCTTTTTAACGCCGGTCGGCAGCCTTCTCCGGCGCACCAGCCTCGACGAATTGCCGCAGTTATTCAGCATTCTCGCCGGCGACCTCAGCCTCGTCGGTCCCCGGCCGGCCCTTTTCAATCAGAGGGACCTGGTCGAGCTGCGAACAGAGCGGGGCATCCATAGCCTGGTTCCGGGGTTGACGGGATGGGCCCAGGTTAACGGCCGCGACGAGCTGCCCATTCCTGTGAAAGTTCAGTTTGATTACGAATACCTGCAGCGGCAGTCGCTCGTCTTTGACCTGCAGATTATCGGCAAAACGTTGGCCCAGGTACTCCGTAGCGAAGGTATCAAGCATTAAGATGATTACCGGCAGCCGTGCCGGCCTTGACACAGACATCAGAGTCAAATGTGGTATCAATGAGCATTGATATGAGCGGTGAAACCCTGCGAACTCAGGCAACAGCCAGCCACAATCAAGCAGTCGCGGTTCCTGACGAGTTCGAGGAGAGCAGGATTACCGGAACGGTAGTGATCTGCACCCGTCACAGACCTGACACTTTGCGCAAGTGTCTTGAAGCTGTCGCGCAGCAGCAGTTGCCGCCCGAGGAAGTCATCGTTGTTGATAACTCCGCAGGCGATCGCGCGACTGAGTGTGCCGCAAGGGACTATGGCGCCCGTTACCTCGTTGAGCCGAACCTCGGCCTGAGCAGGGCGCGGAATCTCGGGCTGGCGGTCAGTAAGTCCGCGATCGTCGCCTTCCTTGACGATGACAGCGTTCCAGAGCCCCAATGGCTCGGCTCGCTGCTCGAGCCGTTTCACAATGCCAGGGTAGCCTCCGTTACTGGCAAGACGATTTCTTCAGACGCCGGCAGCCCGGGTCCGTGTGAAGAGGATCCCGTATGGTTCATCAGTAATGAGGATCCGAAGTGGTTTGAGCGCGCTGCTTTCGGGGCACTTGGCATCGGCGCCAATATGGCATTCCGCAAAGATGCCTGCGCGGGCTCATCCTTCTTTGACACGCGTCTTGGCCGCGGCGGCGCCATCGGCGGTGGTGAAGAGAGTCATGCTTTCCTCACGCTCCTCTGCCGTGGTTATTCCGCCGCACATACGTCGAAGGCTGTCGTCAGCCATCCCTCCAAGCCCATGCAGGTTGAGCAGGAGGCGAGCACGGCAGTCGCTTACTGGCTCCTTCTGCTGCGCGAGTTTCCAGGGCATCGTATTGAGTTACTGCATTTTCTATTCAGGCGCCTGCGTCACAAGCCGCTTGACTGGCGCCGTGATTCCCCCGCGTTTGGGCCGTTGGTCACCAGCAGCTGGGAAACGCGCCTGAAAGCGGTGCTCGCTGCGCTGCGGCTCCTTTCGCGCTCTCAGGCAGCCGCGACCCGCGCTGACGCTCCTTCGCCGGGTTATTCATCCGCTCCGGCGGTGGTTTGCACTCAGGAATTGGAACCTCATAAGTAGGGATTCTGATCCCGCATTGTTCCTCGCAGTGGATTCCTCGATTGTTTCCCCGTGCGATCCGGTTATAGTGGATGGCACAGGCTAGGGTTAGCAATCATTTGCTGGTTGCCGGATCCCTCAATGTCTTCGGTTCGCCAGAGCGTAGTTACGCCGGCTGCCACGCCGCTCAAGCTGATGCCGTTCCCAGGGCGGGCCTCCACCGTCAATTTCAAACATTTCCCCAATCATGTGGGAATTGTGAAGGCGAAGAAATCGGGCCAATGATCTTTGAAGCATAAGGGAGGTTTTTCGATGGTTTTCAGGAAGCTTCTTCTTGGCGTTGCTCTTGTCGTGGCGGTTCCGGCATTCTGCCAGACTCTTCCCCAGGCAACTGAAGGTGGCATTCCGCTGACGGTTGGAGCAGGATACTCCAACTTCAACAGCGACTGGAGCGGTCGTATTTCTGGCTATACGCTATGGGCCGACTGGGCCTTTTATCGCGCCCCCGGCGCTCTGAGAGGCATTGCCGTCGAGGGCTTCGGCCGTGATCTCAACTTCGACCGCACCGGGACCGATCCGCGTCTGCGTCAGGTTGTCGGAGGCGGCGGCATCGTCTGGGCGTGGCGCCACTATCGCGTCATCCAGCCCTATGGCAAATTGCTCGCGGGTTACGGCGGCATTGACTTTACCACCACGGATCCCTTTTACAACCACGACACGCGAACCGTCATGGCGCAAGGACTCGGCGTGAACTTCAACCTTCATCACATGGTCATCCGCGCTGACTACGAAACCCAGCAGTGGCCCAACCTGTTTCGTCACCATTCGCTCACGCCCGGTGGCGTTACCATCGGCGTGGCCTACGACTTCAAAAACCACTAGGCCGGGCGTCCCTGCCCCTATGAACTGGCCGCACTCCTTTAGGGGACATTCGACCGCCACGCCTGCAACTCCGGCCTCCCGCGCTTTGCCGCTAGGCCAGGTTCAAAGCGAAGGCCTCTGCGCCTGCTGCGAGCCGCGTGAGCGTCACGACCGTGATGTCATCGTCCTGGCCGAAGTTCACTGCCGCCTGCGTGGCTTGGGCCGCACTGGGATGCGACGCAAAGAGCCGCTCCAGCCGGGCGAAGCTGTATAACTCGCCTGCCTGGTTGCGCGCTTCCAGCAACCCGTCGGTGTAAAGCGAAACGTGATCGCCTTCATTGAAGGCGATGCTGCTTTTCTCGTAAATCACCGAGGGCGAAATCCCCAGCGGCAGCGCCCCGGGCAGCTCAATCTCACGATCATTCAGATACGGCGCGGGGTGTCCTGCGCTCGCCACTGCGCATCCTTCCATGGCGTCGATGTGCAGGATCACGCACGTCGCAAATCCTCCCTGCAAGCGTCCGTAGAGCCGGCGATTGAGCAGCGTCAGCAGCTCTGCCGGATCCGGATGGTCTTCCGCCAGCGCGCGCACCGCGCCCACGATGAGCGACACCGCCATCGCCGCCATCAATCCCTTCCCGCTCACATCTCCAAGCACAACCAGCGTCGACTCATTCTCCAGCGGAATAATCTGGAAGAAGTCTCCCCCCACCTCCTGGGCGGGACGATAGGCGCTCGTCAGCATAAATCCCGGCACCACCGGCAACGACGACGGCACCAGCACGCGCTGCAGTTCCCGCGCGCTCTGGAACTCCTGCTCCAGCGCGTTCGTGCGCCGCCGGTGTTCCAATGAGAAGCGATATACCGCGTACATGATCGAAAAGAACAGCAGCGTCCGCAGCAGCGTCAGCAGGTTGATCGGATTGTCGCCCAGGCTGAACAAGGGAGCGGTCAGCTTCGTCGAAAGCGTCCAGTGCGTGAAGCGCAACCCCTGCGCGGACATGTTCTGCAGGAAGTACACCATCCCGTTCAGAAACGTAAGCGCGCCCACCACCCAGCGTGCGGACTCAAGCTGTTTGTTGTGGAGGAAGGCGTAGCTCACAATCATCAGCGGCAGCAGCTCGAAAAAGATCGCGAACAGCGTCAGGCTCGCATCCGCCGTCTGCACCGCGAACTTGCTCAGCACCTGCGGATAGAAGAAAATCACGATTCCATCCAGCGAGGCCGCCGCTATGCTGATCAGCGCCGCCTTCCGTGTGAGCACCACCAGTCGCCGATTGCTCTGCAGCTTCAGAATCCACAGCAGCAGAAACCACAGCGAGATATCCCGCAGCGAAATCTCGATCTGGGAGAGACACAGCAGCACTGCGTAGGAGACATGCAGCCGCAGCCCGACGAGGAACGGCTCCACGACCAGGCAGGCGGAAAACGCTGCCGTCCAGAACAGCAACCACTGCCTCCGATCGCGCAGCCATCCGATCAGGCTCATCACCGCGACCAGCGCGTAAAGCGACGTCAGCCCCAGCCGAAAGAGCTGGTTGCTCAGCCACGCGTAGTCAAGCGCAGCCTTCGCATGCGCAGTCGCCCGCGGGCTGCCGATCACCGGCGCCGCCTCAAACCCTCCCGCTTTGCCGTCATCGTTCGAGAAGAAAGGCGCCTTCCACACACGGATCGCCAGCACTCCCTCGCGCGCGGCTCCCAGATTGATAATCTGCGCCGGCACGCCGGAATACTCCACCCAGTGTGGTGGCATCTTGCCCAGTTGGCCCACGCGCTGGCCGTTCCAGTAGACCTCGTACACGTCGTCGATCGCCGGAATCATCAGCGCGAACTCCGCCGGGCCGCCTGCCGCGGGCGTCAGCTTCAGATGCAGCCGATACCACGCGTAGCCGTCGTAGCTCTCATAGCCCTGCGTGCCCCACGGCGCATCGGCTTGCTGCTTGTCCCAGAGGGAGTCATCCAAGGATGGCGCCGCCCACGCCAGGTCGTCCCCTTGATGAAACTGCCAGGGTCCCTGCAGCTCCACCGACCCTTTGCCAAGCTCATCCACGCTCACAACAGGGACAAACCACGCCGTCTTTGCAGAGGACTCCGCCCGGCCGGCGAGCGAACCGGCCGCGAGACACACCGACGCCATCAGAAGGAAGAGTCGCACCCTGCGGGGAAGCATGCGGAAAGCATATCCTGTGGCCACATCGATGCAAAAGGCAAATCGTAGCGGCGGCAAATTCCCGTTTCAGGACCCCCTCACGCAGAGACGAGCGACGGCGCGCTGTGTAGCGTCGTCGCGTCCTCGCCTGTTGCCAGGCGGGTCAGGGTCAGCACCGTGATGTCGTCATTCTGGCCGAAGTCCACGGCCGCCTCGCTTGCCGCCGCAGCATCAGGCCGCCGGGCAAACAGGCTCTGCAGGCGCTCAAAGCTATAAATTTCCCCCGCCCGATTGCGCGCTTCGAGCAGCCCGTCCGTATACAGCGAGAAGTGGTCGCCAACCTTGAGGTTGAATGCCGTTTCATCGTAGATCGCGCTCGCTGAAATACCCAGAGGCAGCGCGCCCGGCAGTTCCAGCTCACGGGCATTTACAAACGGTGCGGGATGTCCGGCGCTTGCCAGCAAGCACTCCGAGTCGCGATTGATCCGCACGATCACGCACGTCGCAAAGCCTCCCTGCAGCCGGCCGCAGAGCCTGCGGTTCAACTGCGTCAGCAGCCGCGCCGGCGCGGGATAGTCTTCGGCAAGTGCGCGCACCGCACCCACAATCAGCGAGACGGCCATCGCCGCCTTCAATCCCTTCCCGCTCACATCTCCCAGCACAACCAGCGTCGATCCTCCCTCCAGCGGAATGATCTGGAAGAAATCTCCACCTACCTGCTGTGCCGGCCGGTATGCGCTTGTCAGCGTAAAGCCGGGCACGGTCGGCAACGTCTCGGGAATCAGCACCTGTTGCAATTCCTGCGCGTTCTTGAACTCCTGCTCCAATGCGGTCTGCTGCCGGCGATGCTCAATCGAGAATCGGTAGACAGCATAGAGAATCGCAGCCAGCAGCAGAATATCGGCCAGAATCCTCAGGGTAATCGGGTTGCCGTTAATAGACAGCAGTCTTATGTTCAGCTTTGCCGACAACGTCCAGTGCGTAAACCGGATGAACTGCGATCCGGCGTTGCGCAGGACGAAAATCATCTCCGAAAAGATAGCTGCAGTTGCCACCATCCACCGAGCCGAATCCAGCCGCTTGCGCTGCGCCACCGCCACCACAGCCAGCAGGATCGGCAGTGTCTCCAGCGGTGTAAAGATCACCGTCAGAATGCCATCGATCATCTGCAGGGTGGGGGCTGAAAAAGTCCCCCAGGCAGCAGTGGTCAGGCCATCCAGCAGAAAAGCGACGCAGAAGACTGTTGCCCACACCTTCGTCAGGCGGACAATCCACTCGATGTCATCGAGCTTGAAGAGCAGAAGCAGCAGGTACCAGAGGGAAATATCCTGCACCATCAGCAGCGGTTGCAGCAGGCCAACCGTGACGCTGAAAGGCAGTGGAATTAGCAGCCCGCCTGTGATCAGCGCGAAAACCTGGGGCAGTGTGTAGCCGGCCATGCAGAGCAGCAGCCATTGCTTGCGGTCGCGCCACCAGGCAAGCAGGCTTAAAGCACCGACAAGTGCATTCAGGCCGGCCAGGGCAAACTCGATCTGATGGCTCCGCAGCCACTTGAAACGCCACTGATCGTAGCGCGCTGCGATTGCCGCCGATCCCCCCAGAATCGGCGTGTCCTCAAGTCCACCCAATGAGTCCGGATCGTTTGAGGCGAGTGGAGCCTTCCACACTCGAATCGCGAGCACGCCCTCCCGGATTGGCCCGAGCCCGAAGGTCTGCGGCGGCTGCGAGGTATACCAGTTTGGTTTTGGGGGCAAACCGCCGTTTTTTCCCACCAGCACGCCGTTCCAGTAAAGCTCATAGGCGTCGTCGATCTGCGGAATCATGAGCGCCAGGTCTTTGGGGCCTTCTGCGACCGGATTGATCGAAAGGTGATACCGGTACCACGCGAAGCCTTCATAGGCCGGATATCCCTGTGTGCCCCATGTGGCATCTCCGCGCAGGGTCTTCCATCCCGCGTCAACGTAGCCGGGCGACGCCCATGCCGTGTTGTCGCCGGTTTGAAACTGCCATCCCTCGTCGAGCAGCACCGCATCCTTGCCGAGACCCTCGATCACATGCGCCCGCACGTTACCACCCGGCGCAGAAGAGGCTTCA
>JBATYG010000215.1:0-4263 GCA_049673945.1 Occallatibacter sp. | reverse complement strand
GTCCATGTGAGCGGCCTTGAGGGCTTCAGTGGCCTTCGCGGAGGAGAAGAAGGAGCGCAGCGAATCAAGGTTGCGCTCGCGCTGTTGCGAGGCGCCGACGGCGGCCTGCTGAAGGTCTGTGGAGCTGACGATGTGATCCGTAACCTGTGCAACGAGGGATTGCGGAATGGCGAAAAGCGCAACAAGTGCAGAAGCAGTGACGGCGCGAACCACACTAAGTCGTTCAGAAGTCATTCTTCAACAACCTCCAGGGGAATTTGTAGGAGCTTGAGTGGATTATACAAACGCGCGGCTCGCGTTCAGAGGTTGGCGAGGGCACGGAACGCACGTCAGTAATCCTCTGCGGCGGCTTGCGGGGCGCGGTTTCCCACCGCTTCCACACGGGAGCGGCTCAAGCTCGCCGCCGTATGCTCATAGAGACCAGCCCGTGTCCGATTTTGTCCAGACCGTGAAGCAGCAGGCCGACATCGTCAAGGTGATCGAGGGCTACATCCGCCTGCGCAAGGCAGGCGCGCAGAATTACTCAGGGCTGTGTCCGTTTCACAAGGAGAAGTCGCCTTCGTTCAGCGTGCATGCGGTGCGGCAGTTTTATCACTGCTTCGGCTGCGGCGTTTCGGGCGATGTTTTCAGCTTCGTGGGCAAGATCGAGAATGTGGGCTTTCCCGAGGCGGTGCGGATTGTCGCGGGGAAGTGCAGCATTCCGCTGCCGAAACGGGAGTGGTCCTCTCCTGAAGAGGCGGCAGAGGCGCGGATGCGCGGAAAGCTGCTGGAACTGCACGAGACGGCGACGGCGTGGTTTGAGGAGCAGATGGGCGGGCCGGGTGGCGCACTGGCACGCGAGTACCTGGCCGGGCGCGGCATGACCCCGGAAGGCATCAAGGCGTTTCGCATCGGCTACGGGCCGGACAGCTTCAATGCGCTGCGCGACAAATTGAGCAGCATGGCCGACGAGGAGACGCTGCGGGCGAGTGGATTGTTTTCGTCCAAGGAGCAAGGCGACGGTTCGATGGGACCGCTCTACGATCGGTTTCGCAAGCGCGTGACCTTTCCCATTGCGAATGAAAGCGGACGGGTGATTGCGTTCACGGCGCGGACTCTTGAAACCGGAGAGAAGGCGGGTGCGAAGTACATCAACTCACCCGAGACGCCGCTCTATCAGAAGGGCCAGGTGCTCTTTAATCTCGACAAGGCGAAGACGGCGATTCGCCAGGCAGGGTTCGCGCTGCTGGTTGAGGGGCAGATGGACTGCATCTCGGTGTATCTGCGCGGCATTCAGAACGTGATCGCGACCAGCGGCACGGCCTTTACCGAGCACCAGGTGGCGCTGCTGCGCAGGCATACGTCGAATGTGGCCGTGAATTTTGATCCTGACGCTGCGGGAGCCAATGCGGCGGAAAAGTCGATTGCGCTGCTGACCGAGGAGGGGTTCACGATCAGGATCGTGACGCTCGATGGGGGGCTCGATCCGGACCGGTATATCCGCGAGCGCGGGGTTGAGGCGTACATGGCGGCGGTCCGGGGGGCGCGGCGACAGTCGGACTATCTGATTGAGCGGGCGCGGCAGCAGTTTCCGGGGGCGAGCGCCGAGCAGAAGGTGAAGGCGCTGAACTACCTGCTGCCGCACATCCGGCGGATGCCGGAGAAGCTTGCGCGCGACCAGTTTGCGGCGGACGCGGCACAGAAGCTGGGCATCGATTCGGCGGTGCTTCGCGAGGAGCTGCGGCAGGCGGCGTTGAAGCGGCGGGACCGGGTTGAGGTCCGCGTCAGCGCGCTGACTGAGGTGGAACGGGTTCTGCTGCGGGCGCTGGCAAATACCGACCCGGAGTTTGGCGAGTCGCGGCGGATTGCGGCCGAGGCGCTGGCGAAGCAGCCGGAGTGGTTTGAGGGGCTTGCGGTCTTTCCGGCGCTGCAGGCGCTGGCCGGGCGAGAGTCTGCCGACCCGATGGATGTGGTCGAAGACCCGGCGCAGAAGGCGCTGCTGGCTGACGCGCTGCTGCGGGAGACCGAGCCACCCCCTGCGGAGACCGTCGAGGGGGCGATCACGGGGCTGCGGCTGCGGCGTATCGAGAGCGAATTGAGAGACTTGCGGGCACAAATTGCCGAGGCTGAGCGCCGCGGCGATGTTGCCGAGCTGGCGGTGCTGACGCAGCAAAAATTGGAGCGGGACCGGCTGCTGCGGCAGTTGCAGAGCCGACACCCGGGCAGGACTGGGTCGGGCGGGCTAAACCGCTGAGGCGTTGAGTCGTTCGGCAGGCAGGGCGCGTCTAACTGAAAGTACGGGAGGCAGATTGCCAGGCTTAGCGTCACGGATTACGGAAGTGGCGCATGGCGGCGATTCCCGGCGGCAATGCCGGCTGTAATTGTGGTAATCTATTGATCTCCGTAAGGATGCGCGCCCTTTTGCCCCACATATGAGCTGCGGCTCGCGGGCGACCAGGCGAAACCTGAAGCGCAAGCATCCTGTTCCGAGCGACGAATTGGGGCCGCAACTTTTCGCGGCGAATGTGGCTGTGCGCACGAGGTTTCCAAAAGGAGACTTTTGGGTGCGTGCGGTTTTTGCATGTGTAGACGTGCGGGCGCGTGCGGAGATTGATGAGCGCGTGGGCATTTTGTGGGCAATGGGGCGCCGGTGAATGGCATCTAATCGGACGCGATGGAAAAAGCCGGCGGGGTGGAGACGAATCGGCCCGGGCAAAGTTCGGGCTTAGTAGAGAGCAGGATACCAATTGGCAACTAACGAAAAATTTGAAGACGATATCCAGAACCTGATCGATGTGGGCAAAGACAAGGGCTATCTCACGTATGGCGACGTGAACGACATGTTGCCCGAAGAGATGGGCAATGCCGATGACATGGACGACTTGCTCACGACGATCGGCAACCAGGGAATCGATCTGCTCGACAGCCCGAAGTTCGGGGGCGAAAAAGACTTTGAACTGGAAGAGGGCGAGGACGTCGAGCTTGATCTGACTCCTGGCACGCTTGAGAAAACCAATGACCCCGTGCGCATGTACCTGCGCGAGATGGGCACCGTCCCGCTGCTGACGCGCGAAGGTGAAGTAGAGATCGCCAAGCGCATCGAACGCGGGCAACTGCGCGTGCTTAAGGCGATTTCGCGGTCGCCGATCGTGATTCGCGAGATTGTTGCGCTGGGCGAAGACCTGAAACGCGGCGTGCGGAACGTGAAGGAAGTGGTGGTCTTCGACGAGGAAGAACTCACCGAAGACGTGGTGCAGGCGCGTGTGCGCTCGACGGTGACGCGCATCGACGCGCTGCTGAAGCACCAGAAGAAGATCGCGCAGCTTGAAGAGAAGCAGGCCGCGGCCACCAGCAAGACCAGCGCGCGCGAGCAGCGCAAGACGCGCTGGGCGATTGCGCGCGAGAAAGTGTATGTCTCGCGCATCGTGCGCGAATTGAAGTACACCCCGCTGGAGCGCAAGCGCCTGCTGGACAAGGTCAACAAGACCGTGGACACGATGCGCACGCTGGAACGGCAGATCCGCTCGCTCGACCAGAAGCACGAAGCCTCAAAGAGCGAGGATCTGAAGAAGGAGTATCGGCGCCAACAGAAGAACTGCAAGGTGGATCTCGAGAAGATCGAAGGCGACGCCGGCGTTTCGATCGTTGAGCTCAAGCGCACGCAGCGCGAGATGATCCAGGGCGATATGGACGCCGAGCAGGCCAAGCGCGAGCTGATCGAAGCGAACCTGCGACTGGTGGTGTCAATCGCCAAGAAGTATACGAACCGCGGACTGCAGTTCCTCGACCTGATCCAAGAGGGCAACATCGGCCTGATGAAGGCAGTGGACAAGTTTGAGTATCGCCGTGGCTACAAGTTTTCGACTTATGCAACGTGGTGGATTCGCCAGGCCATTACCCGCGCCATTGCGGACCAGGCCCGCACGATCCGTATCCCGGTGCACATGATCGAGACGATCAACAAGCTGATCCGCACCAGCCGCCAGCTTGTGCAGGAGCTGGGCCGCGAGCCATCGAGCGAAGAGATTGCGCGCCGCATGGATATTCCCGTTGCGAAGGTGCGCACGGTGCTGAAGATCGCGCAGGAGCCTATCTCGCTGGAGACGCCGATCGGCGAAGAGGAAGACTCGCACCTGGGCGACTTCATCGAAGATCGTCAGGCGGTTTCGCCCTCCGAGGCGGTGATCAGCGTGAACCTGAAGGAGTACACCTCGCAGGTCCTCCGGACTCTCACCCCCCGAGAGGAGAGGGTAATAAAAATGCGCTTCGGGCTCGAAGACGGCT
>JBATYG010000214.1:0-6577 GCA_049673945.1 Occallatibacter sp. | reverse complement strand
TCGCATTATAGTCTCATTATGGATATATTCTATCTAAATTGAGACAAAAGATTGGGCCGGCATGCTCATTCGGCTCTCTCTGTAGCCCCTTCAAAACGGCGTCTTCGTCCCCGCCGGACGCACATACCCCGCCGGGCGCACATAATAGACCAGCCCAAGGTAGTCGTCCGTGAGCAGAAAGCTGTCTGGCCCGACCCGCAGAATGCCGCAAGGCCGCCCATGAACCACCGGCTTGGCGTGCGCAAACGTAAGAAAGCCCGTGATGAAATCTTTCGGTTTGCGGTCCGCGGACGTGAATCGCACCACCTTATAGCCGGCCCCGATCCGCGGATGCCCGGCTCCATGCAGCGCCACAACGAAGCTGCCCTGCAGAAGCGAATCCTGAGTCCCGAAAAAAGCAAACCCCAGCGCCGAGCTGTGCGCCTTGAAGATTGCGTACGGCCGGGGCAGCTGATCGCACGTCGCAAGCGGCGCCGGCGGCTTGCCCAGCGCAGCATTCGGATCTGCGCCGGCAACGTGGCCGCCGCCCGCGGGCAGATTGGTTCCCGCCGCAGCCACGCCACTCTGCTCGCCATACACTGACTCTTCTCGGCTGAGCTGTGCATCCGCCGCAGCGGGATGGTGCGCGAGCACATCGTTGAGCGAGGGCAGAGGCGTCCCATCGTGCGCCGGCTTGCCGCCGTCGAAGTAGCAGCCGGGCCAGCCATAGTTCATCGGGCCCTGCGGGGCCCTCTGCAGCTCAAAAAACGTCTCGTCGGGACGGCCATCTCCTAGGTGATCGGCGCCCTGGTTCGTCGCAAACAGCGCGCCACCATCCACCTCCGGCAAATACTTGAGGCCGACCGCATTCCTCAGGCCCTGCGCCACCACCTGCTGATTCTTCCCGTCCGGGTCCATGCTGATCACTGACGCGCGCGCCACCTCAGGCTCGGCGCAGTAGTTGCACGACGATCCCACCGAAACAAAAATCCGCGCCGCTCCGCGCACCTCTGCCAGCGCAACCGTGCGCGTCAAATGCCATCCGCCGTACTTGTAGTTCAGGCCGTAGTCAGGAAAGCGAAGCAGAACCTCCGGCGGCGATGACGGCTTTTCATCGCCTGCGTTGTACCGGTAACGCACCAGCCTGCTCGTCAGCGCAACATAAATCCAGCTTTGCTTCGACGCAGGATCTGTCCAGAACGCCACGCTGTTCGGGTTGCGTAGGTGGTCAAGGTAGCGCGTGATGCGCGTGAACCTACCTGCCCGCGGATCCCAGTCTTCGAGGATGAAGACCGCACCCTCGCGGTTATCCGAGAGATCGTGCAGGCCGGTTACAAAGATGCGGCCATCCGGCGCCTGCGCGAAGAAGCGGACCCGCTTCAGTCCTTCAGCAACAATGCTGATCTCGAAGGGCTGCGGCAGCGAGAGCTGGATGGTCCTGCCTTGCCCGTAGTGAAGCGTGTGCTGCCTCTGCGCAGTTGCAGAAAGGGAGAGGCTGGCGGCCATCAATGCCATCCCGAGGCGCCCGAGCAAAACGCGAAACATGTCACCAGTCTAGCCTTCCGCCCCGGCCGTTTCCTGGACGTTTCCTTGCCGCCGCCTGGCCGCCGCAGGCCGTCCCGCGCACCAAGATTGCCGTTCAGGTCAACTCATTCGCAGTGCTATGCTTGCCGTGTGTCCAGCCGCCTTTTCTTGCCGATCTTTCTGTTTCTACTGGCGCTGTGCACCTATGGCCAGCCGGCCTCCGCGCAGCTTGCGGCCGCGCCGCCACGCGCGATTGTCATCTCCGGCATCGGCGAAGGCGCCAAGCCTATCGACGGCGAATGGCAGTTTCATATCGGCGATAACCTGCAGTGGGCCCAACCCGGCTTCGACGACTCGACGTGGCAGAACATCGGCGTCGATGAGCCCTTCGGGGCGCAGGGTCATCCCTCCTATGCCGGCTACGCCTGGTACCGTCGGCATCTCGTCATCGAGCCCACTGCCGGTTCCAACGACGAGTACTCCATTTTCATACCGCAAGCCGAAGACGCCTACGAGGTCTACTGGAACGGCGAGCGTATCGGATCCTACGGCAAATTGCCGCCGCATCCCTCGTGGTACTACAGCGTCTTTCCGCGTTCCTTTCCTTTGCGCGGCTCGGCCAACGGCGTGCTCGCCATCCGCGTCTGGAAGGCGCCCCTCGATATCTTTTCTCTCCCCGAATCCGGCGGGCTCTACGCGCCGCCCCTCGTCGGCGACCCCGACACAATCTCTCTCCACGAAAACGAGGTCCTCTGGGAGGTCGTGCTTGGCTCGCTCTTTGACTACGCGCTGATCCTGCTGCGCGTCTTCATTGCCGCTCTCTGCGCCGTGCTCTGGTTCCGCAACCGGCGCGAGCAGCTCTTCATCTGGGTAGGCGTCTTCACCATCACCCCGGTCGCGCTGCAGATTCTGCAGAATCTCTTTCTCGTCCCCATTCCCTATGAGATCGCGCGCGCCATCAACCAGCCCATCTACGTGCTCTCAAACATCTCGCTCTGGTTCCTGCTCATCTGGATTCTGCGACTCAATGAGCGGCCGCGCGTCATGCAGGTCACAAAAGTCCTCGCATGGATCACCTTTGCCGCTGGCTTCGGCGACGGCCTTCTTGCGCTCCTCTGGGGATCGGCAACTCCCTGGATGCAGTGGGCCGATGGCATCTTTTGCGCGGTGATCCTCCTGTCTGAGGTCTATCCGCTCTTCCTCATCGCTATCGGTTTGCGCACCAAGCTGGACGAATCCCGCTGGGCGGTTGCGCTGGCAGCATTTATTCTGCAGCTCTTGCATACCATCGCCGACGTCAGCGCGCTGGGACAGCGCTTCACCCACATCTCGCTTTACTCAGACGTCATCGATACGCCCCTCTTCACCGTCCAGGGCATCAATTTCCGCCTGGAGAAGTTGACCTCGCTGGCGCTTTTCGGCGCAATCATCTACGCCGTCTACCGTCACATCCTTGAGCAGCAAGCCCGGCGCTCGGTGCTCGAGCAGGAGCTGCAAAGCGCGCGCGAAATCCAGCAGGTTCTCATCCCGGAAACCCTGCCTTCCCTCGATCGCTTCGCCATCTCCAGCGCCTACACACCCGCGCAAGAAGTCGGCGGAGACTTCTTCCAGATTTTGCCCAACGCCGACGGCTCAACCATCGTTGCGATCGGAGACGTAAGCGGCAAGGGCCTCAAGGCGGCCATGAATGTCTCGATGATCGTGGGCGCGATGCGCGCGCAGGCTGCCACTACGTCGAGTCCCGTTGAAATGCTGGCCGCGCTCAACCACTGCCTCGTCGGCCGCATGCAGGGCGGCTTCGCCACCGGCATTATCTTCCGCCTGGATCCTGATGGAACCGTCGCCTGCGCCAACGCCGGGCATCTGCCACTCTTCCTTAATGGCCGCGAGTTTCCGCTCGACCCCTCGCTGCCTCTGGGACTAATTGCCTTCGCCGACTACAGCGAAACCATTCTCCATCTCAACCCCGGCGATCAGCTCTGCTTCTACACCGACGGACTGCTCGAAGCGCGCAACGAAACCGGCGAACTCTTCGGCTTCGACCGCCTCCACGACCTCTTCGCCAGCCGGCCCACCGCTCAGCAGGCCACCGAGGTCGCCGTCTCCTTCGGGCAGGATGACGACATCACCGTGCTCATCCTCACGCGCCTTGCGGCCGGCGAAGAATCAACCACATCCATCCTCGCGCCTGCGCTCTCCGGCTTCGGATCCAAATAAAAAGAAGGGAGCCCGCGACAGCGTCGCAGGCTCCCCGAATTGCTGAAACTTCTCGATCAGTGCGCAGCTTGGATCGTGATCGAGGTGCTTCCCGTTCCATAGTTGGTCCCGCCGCCGTAGGTTGCAGTCAGGGTGTTGCTGCCATTCGGCAGCGTCGTCGCCGGTATCGAAATACTCGCCACACCCGCCGCATTCACCGGCGCCGAGCCAAGCACCGTCGCGCCCTTCGTAAACGTCACCTGTCCGGTTCCGTTGGGCGGCCCGGCGCTCCACGACTGCACCGTTGCCGTAAGCGTCAGCGTGCCGCCCGTCAGATACCAGGTCGATGGAGTGAACTGGATCTGCACCGGCGCCGCCGTGACCACGAAGTTGGTCGTGTTCGGTCCGGCTGCGGCGTAGTTGGTTTGCGCCGGATAGCTGATCACCACCGTGTGGTTGCCCACCGGCGGTTTCGACAGCACGATATTCGCGCTGCCTCCGCTGAGCGGCATGCTCACCGGCGCGTTGCCGTCATAGGTGTAGGTGATCACGCCCTTCGCCTCGCCCGCATTCGAGCTCGCGTTCACGTTGCAGTAGAAGTTCGCGCCATAGGGATACGGCGTATTCCAGCACGCGATCGACAGATTCACCGGAACCGGAAGAACCTTGAGCGCAACCGGCGCCGAGCTGCCCGCCGCGTTGTTCTTGTCGCCAGAGTACACCGCAGTCAGCGAGTGATTTCCCGCCGAAAGACCGCTCAGGTAGTAGTAGGCGGATCCCGCGCCGTTCAGCGTCAGCTTTGCGAGTGTGGCCCCGTTCTCGACAATCTGCACCGTGCCTGTCGGCGTGTGGCTGTTGATCTTCGTAACCGTCACCACCACGTTCGTTCCCAGCGGATACGTGACTGTTCCCGGCGAGAGCGTGAGCTGAATCTGCGTGTCTACCCCCGTTACGGTGTAGTTCACTGTCGACGCCGCCGACTGATTGCCTGCCGCGTCCGTCGCAACCACCGAGAAGGTTTGCGCGCCCGCGGTCGCCGTGCTCACCGGGACGGTGATCGACCCGGTGTTCTGTGTGCCGGCCGGGAAGGACTGCCCGCCGCACTGCACCACACCCGAAAGCGTGTCGGCGCAGCTGAAGGTCGCCGTCACCGCCTGTCCCTGGAAATATGGGGGCGCGGCCGAAAGCGTTGGACCCGAGGCCACGGTCGGCGCCATGGTATCCACGTTGATCGGGAAGGTGTAGAAGTTGGTCGACCAGCTCCCCGTGCCATCCTGGGCGAAGCTCAACTCTTCGGTGCCTGCGCAGTCTTTGGCAAAGTAGTGCAGCAGGTACTGCCCGTCCGCGAGCGTGCCGAGTGTTTGCGGATCGGGCGTAAACGTAGCCGCCGCCGGGCTGCCGGGGCTCGCCGGTGTCGGGCATCCATTTGAATTCGCCAGCACCGTATCCATTGCAATCGGCGCACCGGGAGCCGGCACGCTGTCGGCCGCGGAGATTCCATACGTGATGCTCTGGATCGGCGACGCCACAAAACTCGCCGCGCCGGGCAGATTCGTATTCGAAAGATTCGGCGGCTGGCTCGAAAGCGTCACCTGCGGCGTGCTCGTCTTCACCCAGTTGCCGGCCTGCATGCCCGCAACCGTAATCGTTGTCAGATCCTCAGGCACCTTGGCGATCGAGATAAACGTCGAGTTCGGATGAGTCGTGGTCGCCTTGCCGGTGAAGTTGCCCGGCCCGCTGAACGTCGACAGCAGATTCTGCGGGCAGGTCGAATTCTCAAATCCCGATCCCGTCGCAAACTGGCATGATCCGCCCGCCCACGGCTCACTTGCCATCAGGAACCCGATGCCCTCATGGAACGTCACCGGCACGCCGTTCACCGTCGTTGAAATATCGTCCAGCGTGAATGCGGGCCCATCGAAACTATCCTGCAGCACTTCGTTCGGCGCAGTCGATGCCGGGCAGTTGACGCCGGTTGCGTCGCTGCCCGTGCCGATAGTGCAGGTCAGGGTAAACACCTTGCACCCCGCCGCGCCGCTCGTCAGCATCTCGCCATCATGTACCAGGCATACCGAGGTCGCAAAGGAGGTCCCCGGCACCCACGTCGGCTGAAACACGCCCGGATCGATCGCCGAATCGCCCACCGATGGCGTCACGCCATTCGCATCGATCGAAAGCGTGCCGGCGGCCTGCGCGGTCGAAAGATCGTATTGAAAGCTGATGCCGTTATTCGTAACCGGATTGAAGGTAAAGTTCTGCGTGAGCTGGCTCGCCGGCGGATTCGTCGACGAAATCGTATTGCCCGAGAGCGTGGCAGGCGCGCTCACGCCAAGGCTCGTGCAATTCGTATTGAGGTAAAGCGTGGAATTGGTCACCCAGCCGCCCTGGTCTGCCAGGTCGATCTTCACCTGCTGCTGCCCGCCGATCAGCATCGAGCTGATATCGATCGGCGCAACTCCGCCATTCGGCAGAAGCGTATCCGGGTTGACGCCGTTGAGTTGACCGTTCGATGCCGGGTCCTGGTAGGCCGACGAGAAGCAGTTCTGCAGGGGCGTCGAAACACCACCCCGGCAGACGTTGACCGTGCTGTTCGCGCTGCCGCCCTGCGGCGTCACCGTAACGTCGAGATAGTTATCCACCAGGATGAATCCGCTGCTGCTCTGTGGCGAAGAGCTAGCAGCCGACGAAATCACTGCCTGCGGCGCGGCCGGGCAACTCAGATTCAAGGTATTGCTGTTGAAGAGGTCCAGGTTCTGGTCGCTGGCGCTTGCCTGTGAAAGCCGGACATTCACCGGCGAAAACAATTGGATCGAATTCTGCGCGACGATCGGGGGAACGATGAAAGCCATACAGGCAGCCATCAGGGTAAAGACAATCC
>JBATYG010000213.1:0-7813 GCA_049673945.1 Occallatibacter sp. | reverse complement strand
AGGTGCGACGATGGGCTTCAAGTTTCAGGGCTTCGATTTTCTTCGGCTCGATGCAGGCTTCAGTGAAGATGAATTGCTCGTGCGCCGCACGGCGCGTGACTTTGTCGAAGATAACCTCGTGCCGATTATCGAAGAGTGCTTCCGCGAGGGGCGATTTCCGCGCGAGCTGGTTCCGACGATGGGTCAGCTTGGATTTTTCGGGGCCAATCTGCACGGCTATGGCTGCGCCGGCATGTCGAACGTTGAGTACGGCCTGGTGATGCAGGAGCTGGAGCGCGGCGACTCAGGCTTTCGCAGCTTCGTGAGCGTGCAGTCGGCGCTGGTCATGTACCCCATCTACGCCTTTGGTTCAGACGAGCAGAAGAACACCTGGCTGCCTCCGCTTGCGACGGGAGAGAAGCTGGGATGCTTCGGGCTGACTGAGCCCGGATTCGGCTCGAACCCTGGCGGCATGACGACCACCGCGCGCAAGTCCGGCGATGAATACATCCTCAACGGCGAAAAGATGTGGATAACATCGGGAAATATCGCCGATGTTGCCGTGATCTGGGCGAAGGTTGAAGACGAAGACGATCTCGTGCGCGGCTTTCTCATTGAGACCGATCGCAAGGGATTCAGGGCAGACGAAGTTCACGGCAAATGGTCGCTGCGTGCGTCTGTCACCAGCGGATTGTCGCTGCAGGATGTGCATGTTCCGGCGACGAACCTGCTGTCCGGAACCGGCGGCCTCAAGAGCCCGCTGATGTGCCTGAATCAGGCGCGGTACGGCATCAGCTGGGGCGCAATTGGCGCCGCAATGGCCTGCTACGATACGGCGCTGCAATATGCGAAGACGCGCAAGCAGTTTCACGGGCAGCCCATCGCCAGCCACCAGCTTGTGCAGGAGAAACTGGTGTGGATGGCCAGCGAGATCGCAAAGGCGCAGCTTCTGTCACTGCAGGTTGGGCGCCTCAAAGACGCTGGCACCGTGGGCCATGAGCATATCTCGATGGCGAAGCGCAACAACGTGTGGATGGCGCTTGAGACGGCCCGGATGGCGCGCGATCTTCTTGGCGCCAATGGCATCACGGAAGACTACCCGATCATGCGCCACATGATGAACCTCGAATCGGTGAAGACCTACGAAGGCACGCACGACATTCACGCGCTGGTGCTGGGGCAGCACCTCACCGGTATCGCGGCGTACTGATTGTCGCGTACTGAATTGTCGCGTGAACAGCAGAGTGCCTGAGGCGGTATCAGAGCGACGCATCTTCAACGAGCTGCAAGCCGTCGGTCGCAGTCCTATGCCTGGTGCTGGTGCTCTTCCTGATGGGAAGGTGCTTCATGGCCGCCCTCGGCCGGCGCGGGACTGGAGACAAAAGGCGCTAGGCACTCGAGAAGTTTATCCAGCATCTCGCCGCGGGTCAGCAACTGCTCGATCTTCAAGCGCAGATCGGCACGCTCCTCTGTTGCCAGTGCGAACGCATTATCATAGCCATTCTGTGACATGTTTGTATGAGTCCTCGCGCCGATGGTAGCACGTCGTGGCGCCTGATTCCCCGCTAAGTCGAGGGGTAAGTTATAAATAATCGAGATCTATTGCTGTGATCCCTGCGACATGCTCTCTCGCACTTCCTCGCCCTTGTTGATACGGGGCTTCAGATAAGTGGGCAACCGCCTGAGTAACAAGCTTGAAAAGCGCTCAGGTAACTTATCTCTGGCATGAGCGTAACTTGTTTTGTCAAGCAAACGAACTATCCGTTACTCTTCCCAATCGTGCAGCAGAGCCCGCGTCGCCGGGTTGGCCAGCACAGCCATCAGCGCGGCAACGTCGCCGATCTGCGCGCCAAGCGCAGCGGGCAACAGTTGGCAGGACGCGGCAGCCTGCGGCAGCGCCTCTTCTGCGACGACTCTACGCGCAGCACCGAGGATCCGGTCGCCCAGCACCACACCCAGCGAGCCGAAGACGATGATCTCCGGGTTGAGCGCATCGATCAGCAGAGCGAGCCCGCGGCCCATCCATTTGCCTGCTTCCGCGGCCACCTGCAAGGCCTCGGCATCGTCCGCCAGCATGAAGTCGACGACTTCGCGGATAGGCGCGGTTGAGCTCCAGCGTGCGGGAAACATCCGGGCAGCGAGCTCTACCAGGCCTGCGCCGGAAGCGAAGGACTCCCACGAACCGCGTTTGCCGAATCCGAGCGGTCCATCTTCGGCGAGGCGCCAGTGGCCAATTTCGCCGGCCGTGTCGCTGGCTCCGCGCAAAAGCGCGCCGTTGACAATGAAGCCGCCGCCGACACCTGTCCCGAACGTAAGAAAGATGAGGTGACGCAGCCCGGGCCACTCTTTGCCCACGCCAAAGTGAAACTCCGCCAGCGCACCGGCATTGCCGTCGTGCTCCACGCAGACCGGCAATCCCGGAAAGAGTTCTTCAAGATGTGCCTTGAGCGGAAGATGGTGCCAGCCGGGGAGATGCGGTGGATTAATCAGGAATCCTTCCTGGATGCGAAGCGGGCCGCCGATCGAGACGCTGATTGCAGTCACGGTCCGGCCTGCATTCGCCGCCGTTGCGATCACTTGGCGCGCGCAGTTGGCGATCGCGGGAAATGTAGCAGCGAAGGGCGCGGCGGCATTTGTCCGCATTTCAACGCGCTGCAGAATCCGTGCCGAGGCGGTGCCTTCAACGCAGGCCGTCTTGGTGCCGCCGATGTCGAAGCCGAGAATCGTCCGCAAACCCGATTGCCCCTCTTCCACGAGACTCTCCTCATCCGAGCAACAATTCAATGCGGCGGTTTCGCGGGAATTCTATCATCGCGCCAGAGCTGCCGATGTCTCTGCTCGACAATCGCGGCGGGATGCGCCATATTCAGAGCCATGCCCAGATTCAAAACCATGCCGGCATTCAAAACCATGTCCGGATTGATGTCCGGCCATGCGCAATCTTTACGCGTTCTCGGCTTGTGTTCTCTTCTGCTGGCCGGGGGCGCCGTAGTCGCGCAGCAGACCGGCAGCGTCATCGTTCTGCACGCCGCGCGCCTGCTGCAGGTGGATACCGGAAAGATTCTGACGCCGGGCGAAGTGCTGATCGACGGCGAGACAATTCGTGCGGCCGGCACATCGGTCGATCATCCGCAGGGCGCGAGGGTGATCGATCTCGGCGACACAACGCTGCTGCCGGGATTGATTGACGCGCATGTGCACCTGTTTCTGCATCCTGGCGCGGAAGATCTGCAAACAGTCGAGGAGTCGGTTCCGTGGCGCGTGATTCTGGCCGAACAGGCCGCGAAAGCTGACCTGCTCGCGGGCTTCACGGCGGAGCGCGATATGGGTACGGAGGGAGCGGGCTCGGCAGATACGGCGATTCGCGACGCCATCAATAAGGGCCTCGTCCCCGGGCCGCGCCTTCGCATCAGCGGCAATGCCATCGACATTCTAGGTGGCCACGAGGATGCGAACAGGTACAACCCGGCGCAGCGTGTGCTCTCCAATGCGGACTACGCGAACTCGGCAGAGCAGATTGTGGAAGTGATGCGCGAGCAGCACAAGGAAGGCTCTGACTTCGCCAAAATCTACCAGACCGGACGCGACACGATGATCGATGGCGTGCTGCACACGCCTTACCAGTACACCGCAGCGCAACTGAGCGCAGCAGTGGAAGAAGCGAAACGCCTTGGCACGACGGTGGGCGTGCATGCCATGGGTGAGCCGGGAACACTCTACGCGGCGCAGGCGGGTGTCGCCTCGATCGACCATGCGACGCAGTTGAGTGATGAAACAATGCGCCTGATGAAGGAGAAGGGCATCTTCGCCGTGCCGACGTTCACAATCTTCGACTACTTTGCGCATCACCGCTCAGACGCGGCCGAGGCAGCCAGCGAAGCCGCTTTGCTTGATTTCAAAATCAAGGAATTCAAAAAACAGGTCGCCGCGGGCATTTCTTTCGCCGTGGGCTCCGATGTAGGTCCCTTTCCGCATGGAACGCAGGCCCGCGAAATGACGCTGATGGTGAAGTTCGGCATGACGCCGCTGGCCGTGCTGCAGGCAGACATGATCAATGGCGCGAAGCTGCTTGGCTGGCAAGGCAGAATCGGCGAACTCAAGCCCGGCTACTATGCTGACATCGTCGCCGTTCCCGGCAATCCGCTGGATGACATCAGCGTGGTGGAGCGAGTGAGTTTCGTCATGAAGGACGGCGCAGTGATCCGCCAGTAGCGCGGCCGGCGTAGACTGGCCGCTCGCTGGACTCGATGGTGGATCGCCTCTGCTGCTGCACGGGTCTTCGAGCGAGCGTCCACAGGCCGCCCCACAAGCCCACGGCGAAGAGGAAACTCGAGCACGCTGCGGGATCGAAGGAGGCACTGGGAACGATGAGCGCCTCAAGAGCCGCCGGCAACAGCAGCAGCACGGCGCAGAGCGCCGCGAGGCAGCCTAGCAGCGCAGAAACGATCGGCTGCTGCACGCCGGCCATCAACAGCAGACCGGCGAGAATGAGCACGCCGCCGCACAACGGGAGCCAGAGCGCCGCGGCCGGCACCCATGCCGGAAACTGCGCCGCCAGCTGATCCAGGCCGAGAAAGCAGTTAAGACCGAAGACTGCAATGGAGAGCCCGAGGAGAATGCGGCTTGCGCGCGCCAGCTCGAGTGGCGCTGCATCGCGCCCCTGCTGAAGAAAAGCGATGGCCGCGATCGCCAGCGTCTCGACGAGACCCGCTCGCAGCGCAAGATCTCCAGGCGCGAACAGATACCTGGGCAGAAGTGTAAGAATTGCGCTTGCCGCGAGCGATGCCGCGAGCACCCGCGCAGCGAGCACTCCGCGGCCTGCAAGCAGGCCCATTCCGCAGCTCGCGCAGACCACGCCAAGAACCCCGGCCAACAGCGGAACAGCGGGCAGCCAGGGAAGCAATGGAATGACCGGACCGCCGGGCCCAAGATGGTAGCCCTCCATCCGAGAGCACAGGATGTTGGCAACTCCCAGCGCGACGATCGACGTCGAGAAGAGAATTCGGCCCGGAATCCAAAGTCTATCTGTCAGGGCAATGAGTCTTGGCGGAGCTTCGCTCTGCATAGTCATATGTTTATGAGGGGCCCCGGCTAAAGGTAAAAGGGCGCATCCATTGAGATGCGTAAACGTGCCATGAAGTAATGTGAGGCGAGTTCCGCAAAGCTCGAAGCGAGCCCAAAGGTATCGAGCGGCTGCTACACGGCGACAGTAAAACTGTCTTCGCTGCGCGTGACCGCGTGGTAGAGCGTATCGCGCTCGACCGGGACGCGCCCTGCCTCGGTGATCAGGCGGCACAGCTCTTTGCGCGTCATACCCTGCGGCGTGGTGGCTCCCGCGTCGTGGTAAATCTTCTCTTCGATCACCGTGCCGTCCAGATCGTCAGCGCCAAAGCGCAGCGCGATTTGCGCGATCTTCGGCGTGAGCATCTGCCAGTAGGCCTTGATATGAGCGAAGTTATCCAGCAGCAGGCGGCTTACCGCGATCTGCCGGATATCGGTCAGCCCGGTGGTGACCGGAAGGTGATCGAGAGGCGTGTTCTCGGGGTGAAAGGCGAGCGGAATGAAGGTCTGGAAGCCGCCCGTTTCATCCTGCAGGGCGCGCAGCTTGAGCAGGTGATCGACGCGATCTTCGTTGTTTTCAATGTGGCCGTAGAGCATGGTCGCATTCGAACGGAAACCCATCTTATGCGCGAGGCGCGCGGTCTCGAGCCACTCTTCGCCGTCTATTTTGTGGTCGCAGATGATGGAGCGCACGCGCGCGGAAAAAATCTCGGCGCCGCCGCCCGGCATCGAGTCCACACCGGCTTCGCGCAGCCTGGCGAGCGTCTGCTCGATGGTCAGCTTGGCCCGGCGTGCGAGAAAAGCGACCTCAACCATCGTGAATGCTTTGATATGAACTTTAGGGAAGCGCTGCTTGAGCCCGCGCACAAGATCGAGAAAATACTCGAGCGGCAGATCGGGATGGAGGCCGCCGACAATATGAAACTCGGTGACGGCTTCGGAGTAGCCCGAAGCGGCAGTCTCCCATGCTTCTTCAAGCGCCATGGTGTAGCCGGCGGGGTCGCCCTTCTTGCGGCCGAAGGCGCACAGCTTGCACGCCGCGACACAAACGTTGGTGGGATTGATGTGGCGATTCACATTGAAGTACGTCACATCCCCATGCAGCCGCTCGCGCACATGGTTCGCAAGCCAGCCCACCGCGAGCACGTCACAGGAGCCGTAGAGCGCGACACCATCGGCAAAGTCCAGCCGCTCACCCGCAAGAACGCGGGCAGCAAGGCCTTCCAGCTTCGCATCGTAGGTGCGAAAGCCAGTGAGAGACTGCGGACCTGTTGTGTCAGGCTGCATACCCTGATGATACCGAATCCCGAAGAGGTTAGCGCTGGCCGACTTCCGCTTCGGCGGTCACCGGCCTGGGCTCGATCAACACCCCGTCGTCAACCGACGCAGCTAAAAGGCGTCCCCGCACGGTGCGGACTGCCGAAAGCCGGAACCCGGTCTGCCACCACTTCCAGTCGAGCGTCTTCGAGTTGATGGCGTAGACAAAATCGCTGCCGCGCGAGCTCACCAGCACCCGGCCCAGGTGGGCGTCATAGTAGAGATCGTCAATGTCCACAAGCGGGAACCGGCGAACCCACATCCAGGTCTTCCCCTTGTCCCGGGTGAAGTAGACACCTTCGCGCGCGCCAAGCCAGAGCGTTCCATCGGGCGAGAACGCGATGCGGTGAATGCGTGTAAGAACGGTGGGGATTCCCAGAGGCCACCAGCGCTGGCCGCCGTCGCTCGAAACCACGACACCGTCGGGCCGCGCAGCCGCCATGTAGGAGCCGTGCGAGGTCACGGAGAGGTATCCCGTCACGCCCATAACAGGGCCGCCCTGCCAGCTCGCGCCCTTGTCGCGGCTCGTATAAACGCCACCCGTTGTGGAAGCAACCCAGACATCGCCGGAGAGATCCATGGCAAAGACGCGCCCATCCATCCCGTAGGGCCTTTCCTTCACAGACTTCTCAACGTTGACCTTGGTTCCGCGAACGGTTTCCGTCGCGGTTTTTACGAGGGTGTTCAGAATGACATTGCGCGGCCGCCAGGTTGATGCGTCCGGATCGAGGGCGAAGATGCCGTCGTTGGTGCCCGCGAGCAAGGTGCCATCAGGCGATTGAGCCAGGGCGAAGACGTCGCGTCCGTTGAGACCATCCGCGAACTGCTTCCACTGCACTCCGCCGTCGACCGAGACGAAGAGGCTGCCGTAAGATTTGTCATTTACGACGCCAGCGTAGATGCGCATCGGATCGGAGTGATCGACAAGAAGCGCCTCAACCTTCCGCTCCGAAACTCCGGTATTGGAAGGCGAGAAGGTGGCCCCGCCATCGTTGCTCGTCAGCACGCCGCCGCGATCGGTCGCCATCAGGATGTGTTGCGGATTCGACGGGTCGATATGAACGTCATTCACGATCACGTCGGGACCGGTCATCCGCTTGAAAGTCTTTCCGCCGTCGGTGGTTCTGTAGAGGCCTTCGGTGGTTCCGGCATAAACGATCTCGCGGTTGGTCGGATCCTGGCGAAGCACACGGGTGCGGCGGGCCGTTGCCGGAATCCCCTGAATCTTGTGGAAGATTTCGCCACCATTCATGCTCTTGTAGATTCCGCTGCAAGCGCTGGCATAGATGGTGCGGGTCTTTCGAGGATCAATGATGATGGAGAAGACATCGGAGTCATCGATGACGCCCTGCTTGATGTTGTGCCAGGTTTTGCCGCCATCGGTGGTCTTCCAGGGCAGATGCCATGTTCCCGCATAAACGATGTCGGGATTCTCCGGGTCGATCGCCAGCGACTC
>JBATYG010000212.1:0-3388 GCA_049673945.1 Occallatibacter sp. | reverse complement strand
GGCCAGCGGTCCGCCTCCGGTGTCGAGTGCAAGGTGGTCCTGGCCGTCGAACCAGCGGGGCGACATCACCCAGCTGTAGTTTCCGTCGAAGTCGCGCTTCTGCGGCTGGGGGTTGGTGTGCTGGTTCCAGGGGTGTCGCCGGTCGACCGGGTTCCCGAGGGGGTCCCGGGTGACGAACATCTCCTGGTCCTCCCAGTCGTCGTAGAAGGAGTGACCGAGCAGGATCCGGATGCCGAGATTGATCTCGACGAGGTCGTTCGTGACCAGCTTGCCGTCGACCACGATGCCGGGGGTGACGCCCATGGCCCGGCCCCACTTGGTCATGTCCTTGTAGTCGAAGTTGCAGACTTCGGGGTCCTGGAATGCTCCCCAGCAGTTGAGCAGGATCCGCCTCCGGCCCACCTCTTCGTATCCCGGCATGGCTTCGTAGAAGAAGTCGAAGAGGTCGTCATGCAGCGGCACTACGCGCTTCATGAACTCCGCATACTTCGCCAGCCGCACTGCAAAATCCGTCACAACCTGCAGCGTCCCCGGCGTGCCGATGCCACCCGGATACAGTGTCGAAGGATGCACGTGCCGGCCTTCCATCAGACAGAACATCTCGCGCGTCATTCGGCTCATTACCAGCGTCTCGCGATAAAACTCCCCGGTGAAAGGGTTCAACGCGGTCATGATGTCGGCGATCGTCCTGTAACCATGCTTGTCCGCATTCGGCGCGGAAGTCTGCTGCGCCTTCTCCCACACCTTTGGGTTGGTCTCCTTCACCATCTGCTCGCAGAAGTCCACGCCCACCAGGTTGCCCTGATAAAGGTTGTGGTCGAACATGTACTCCGCCGCTTCGCCGAGGTTGATAAACCACTCCCCCAGCGCCGGCGGCCGCACGCCGAAGGCCATGTTCTGTGCGTAAACCGCGCACGTCGCGTGATTATCGCCGCAGATGCCGCAGATGCGGCTCGTGATGAAATGCGCATCGCGCGGGTCCTTGCCCTTCATGAAAATCGAGTAGCCGCGAAAGATCGACGACGTGCTGTAGCACTCCGCTACTTCCTTGTTCTCAAAGTCGATCTTGGTAAAAATGCCGAGGCTTCCGACGATGCGCGTAATCGGGTCCCAATTCATCTCGACAAGCTTGCGGCCCGGCGTTGAGGTGGCCTTGCCAGCCTCTGGAAGCACTGCGATTCCCATGGCGATTCCCTCGGATTCCGCGCACAAAGCGCAAATTTCCTGCCTTAGCCTCGTTCTTCCCGCCTTCGTTTAATGCCGAGGCGCTTCGTACCCGGTCTCGGCCTTCATCCCTGGATGCCGCCACTTGGGCTCTTCATTCACCGTCTGGTTCGTCACCGCGCGCAGAGCCCTGATCATCCGTCCATATGCTCCCATGCTCGCCGTCGAAACGCGCGCGCCGGGTGGCTCATCCATAAATGGCATGAACTTGTCAGGAAAACCGGGCATCGTGCAGCCGATGCAAATACCGCCCACATTTGGGCACCCACCCACGCCGCGCATCCATCCGCGCTTGGTCACATTGCAATTCACTACCGGACCCCAGCACCCCACCTTGACGAGACATTTCGGCGAGCCGTACTCATAGGCAAAATCGCCCTGCTCGTAGTAGCCGGCGCGATCGCAGCCCTCATGCACCGTCTTGCCAAAAAGCCACGTCGGCCGCAGCTGCTCGTCCAGCGGAATCATCGGCGCAAGCCCGGCCACCTGGTACAGCAGGTACATCACCGTTTCCATGAAGTTGTCCGGCTGCACCGGGCATCCTGGCACATTCACCACCGGCAGCCCTGCCTTCGAGCGCCAGGTCCAGCCCAGGTAATCGGCGAGGCCCATGCATCCGGTCGGATTCCCCGCCATTGCGTGGATACCGCCGTAGGCCGCGCATGTGCCGGCGCCCATCACCGCCAGCGCCTTCGGCGCCAGCCTGTCGATCCACTCGGTTGTCTTGATCGGCTGCTTTGTCTTGGGGTCAGTGCCCATCGCAGCCCAGTAGCCTTCCTTCTTGATCTTTTCGTTGGGAATCGAACCCTCAACGACCAGCACAAAGGGATCCAGCTTGCCTGCCTCCGCGTCATAAAAGAAGCGTAGAAAGTCGTCACCCACTTCGTAGGCGAGCACAGGATTATGCAGATGCACTTTGGGCAGACCGGGCACCGCGTTCAGCAGCACGTCTTCAATCGATGGCTGCTCCGCGGCGGTAATGGAGATGGAATCGCCGTCGCAGCCGAGGCCGGCCGTGATCCACAGAATGTGCACTTCAGTTGGTGGCGCGGGAGGCGCTGGATGGGCTGCGGCCGTGGGTGAGGAATGGGAGGGCATGGCGATTTCCTCCAGCCTTGTTTTGAGCCTCACACAGCTAGCTCGATACCTCCTCAAAGGTCGGGGATTCGATACCACAACTGCCGGGGAAGCAATGGACTTCGGCGGGCGCGGCATCGTGCGCGCGACCGTAAATCCGAATGGCACTATCTCGCTCCGATGCCCAATCAGCCGGCAAAGATGCCTGAATAAAGAGCCGGCCCGCGACCCGCCCCGCTGCCGGTGTGAAACCGGAGGGAGCGTGTAGCGTCAGCTCCACAAAAGCAGACTCGCATTAAGAAGGCAAGGCCCTTCAGGCCCGGGGAAACTGTGACCTGTGAACTATGAATTGTCTACTGTCTCTTTAGCAAATCCTGGGCAGTTGCTCGCCGAAAAGCGTATCGACAATCCGGGTTCCGCCGATTCCCGTCTTCATCAGGACCCGGCGCGCCGGGCCGTCGATCACTTCGCCAATGACGCGGGCATCCTTGCCCAGCGGATGCGCCTTCATCCGCTCGAGAATTCGCGACGCGTACTCAGCCGCCACAATCGCCAGCAGCTTACCTTCGTTTGCAACGAAAAGAGGATCGAGCCCCAGCATTTCGCACGCGCCCCGTACCGCGTCCCGCACAGGAATCGCATCTTCCTCGATGCGGATGGCCAGCGCGGCCTGCGCCGCCAGCTCATTCAGCGTAGTGGCCACACCGCCGCGCGTCGGATCGCGCATGCAGCGAATCGCCTCGATCGAGCCCGCGGCTCGCGCTTCATCCAGCATCGCCGCTACCAGCCCATTCAGCGCGGCGCAGTCGCTGCACAGGTCGCTTTCAAACTCTAGGTTCTCCCGCTGCGAGAGAACTGTGATGCCGTGATCGCCAATGTAGCCACTCACAATCACCTTGTCGCCCACATGCATCTTCTCCGCGCCCAGCACAACATCCGGCGCCACTTCGCCAATGCCCGTCGTGGTGATAAAAACCTTGTCGCCCTTGCCCCAATTCACCACCTTCGTGTCGCCTGCCACACTCTGCACCTTGGCTTCAAGAGCGGCCGCTCGCAGCGAATCGGCAACGCGCGCCAACTCCTCGGT
>JBATYG010000211.1:0-14473 GCA_049673945.1 Occallatibacter sp. | reverse complement strand
GACGATGAGTAGATGGCCATGGAGATTGTCAGCGGAATTGACGACGGAGAAGTCCTTGTAGCCGGAGGGGAACTCCGAGGGCAGCGTCATGTAGCGCTCAGTGTAGATGGAGTCGTAGTCGCGCCAGTCGGTGACGGGAGCAACGGCGACGCCGGCACGGAAACGGTCAGAGTGGGTGAGGGCATAGAGGGTAAAAGTCCCGCCCCAGCTCCATCCCCACCAGCCAAGGCGCTTGCCATCAAGCTGCGGATACTTTGCGAGGACGGCATCGAGTGCGGCGAGCTGGTCGTCAAGCTGCACGGGGCCGAAGTTATGATAGGCCGCCTGCGCGAAGTCGCGGCCGCGCAGGCCGGTGCCGCGGTTATCAACATGCAGCACGGCGAAGCCATGCTCGGCGAGCAATTCGTCAAAGAGCAGCCCGTCGGCCCATTTGTTGGCGACCTCCTGCGGCCCTGGTCCTCCGTAGGGGTTGAGGATGAGCGGGACAGAGGCGGGCTTATCGGCACCGGCGGGCAGCAGGAGCGTTCCATAGAGCACAGTGCCGTCGTGGGCCTTGATCTCAAGCTGCTCGGGCGGCCGCAGAGCGTAGGGATCAATGGCGCGCGTGGACCAATAAGCATCACAGGTGCCGGGGACGGTGCAGAGCTGCAGGGTTGGCGGGCTCATGCGCGTCGAGAACTTGTCACTATAGCTGGCGCCGGTGGGTGAGAACTCGGCCTGATGGCTTCCTGCCCCGGTGCTGAGCTGCTTGCGCGCGCCATCGAAGCTGACCTGCCAGATCTGCTGCTCAAGCAGGTTGCCCTCGTTCGAGGCATAGTAAACAATCTTGCGCGCGCTATCGACGCGGTAGACGGTGCTGACCTCGAAATCGCCTTTGGTGAGCTGGCGCTCAAGCTTGAGGTCTGCGCCCATGGGATTCTGCTGGTTGTAACTATAGAGGTAGATGTGAGTGTGGCCGTCGCTCCAGTTGGTGAGCACCACCTTGCCGTTTTCGACAAAGAGGTCGTAGCTCTCGTCGAAGAACTTGTCATCGGCAAGGCTGAGCACCTGCTTCGATTCGCCCGTGCCGATGTCGGCGAAGTGAAGATCGCGGTGCTTGTGATCGCGGCTGAGGGTTTCGATCCAGAGGGTCTTGCGGTCGACCCAGCCGAAGCGGGGAATGTAGTCCTGGCCAGGGCGGACGGGAAGCCTGATCCAGGTGACGCGGCCGCCGGAGGCGCCGATGACGGCGACGCGCACGTTGGGATTGGGGTCGCCGGGCTGCGGATAGCGCTGCCCCGAGACGCCGGCGTGGGTGGGGATCCAGTCAGTGAGGGGATAGAGCGGCACCTCGGACTCATTCATCTGCAGGAAGGCAATGTTCTTCGAATCGGGCGACCAGAAGTAGTTGCTGCGCACGCCCAGCTCTTCTTCGTAGACCCAGTCAACCTCGCCGTTGAGGATGGTTTCGCTGATAGCTGGCGCAATGACGTTGGTCGGCGTTCCGGCCTCGCGCAGCTTGATGACCGCGAGGCTGTGATTCTTGATGAAGGAGATCTCCTGGCCGTTGGGCGAGAACTTGGGATCGTCGCCGGCGGCCTCGCCGCTGCTGCCCAGCTCAATGCCGGTGCCGTTGCTCAGGTCGTACATCCAGAGGCGTCCGCTCGCATCGAAGAGCAGGTGCCTTGAGTCGGGCGCCCACTGATAGCTGGACATGCCGTAGCGGCTGCGATGATCGCGCTCCTGCTCCGATCCGCCTTTCTCATCGAGCGGCGCGAACTTGGCGCGGCTCACGAGCACGTGCGGCTTGCCGGCGCCGGGATCGAGATCGACGAGCTCGCCGCCATCGATGTAGGTGAGGTGCTGGCCATCGGGCGACCACGTGATGCCTTCAGGCGCCTTGCCGATCAGGGGTCCGTGCGCAAAGATCTTTTCGACCGTGAGGGGGATCGCGCCTTCCTGCGCGGGCATGATTGCGGGAGCAAGGAGAAGAAGAGCGGAAAACGAACACGCGGCGGTGCGCTTCAAAGGGATTTTCCTCCCGGGGAATCTGGGGGCCGAGGCTTTGCGCTTCGGAGAAGAACGCTGGAGCGGGGTACCCGTGAGAAGTGTAAATCACGGCGCTGCTGCTTTCCTCGTGCAGGATAGGGAGCACATGCGCTTTTGCGCGGCCGTGGCCGGACGGTGTATGTTCGCGTCTAGATTTGGGTGAATGGGATTTTGCGGCGGCGGAAATTGCCGGCGCAGAAAGGCCGCGAAATGAACTGGGCAACTCCGGAAGAGCGCCGCAAGATTGGCCAGGCACGGCGCAAGCAGGCTGGGCGCCAGGGGCACGCGGAACTGAACATCAAAGCCCGGCAGATGTCTGCGCTGGCCATGCTCGAGCGCGCCGAGCGCGGCCGCATTCCCGTGCTGCTGAAGCTGAAGCACAGCCTGATGGCGCAGTCGCCCTTCGTCTATTTTCGCGGCGCGGCGCCGGTGATGGCTGCCGACCTTTCCGTGCTCAAGAACACGGGCATCTATTCGCATATCTGCGGCGACGCGCACGTGCGCAACCTTGGCGCCTTTGCCGCGCCCGATGGCCGGCTGGTCTTCGACATCAACGATTTCGACGAGACGATTCGCGGACCGTTTGAGTGGGACCTGAAGCGGATGGCGGCGTCGATCGTGCTTGCGGGGCGCGAGTCAGGGCACAAGGATGCCGTGGCCCGCGATGCGGTGGAGACGCTTGCCGATTGCTACGTCGCAAAGATGAATGCCTTCGCCTCGATGCCGATTCTCGAAATGGGCCGCTACCAGGTGCATCGGCTGGGCACGGTGGAACCTGTGCATGATGCGCTGCGGAAAGCCGAGCGCGCCACGCCGCTGCACACCCTGGCGCAGCTGACCGAACCGGAAAGCAGGAAACGGGGCGCGCCTCTTCGCTTGCGCGAGATGAAGCCGACGCTGACGCGCGTGACGGGCGAGCAGGCTGTGAAGGTGATCGGCGCGCTGGGGCCCTACAGGCAGACGCTAGAGCCGCAACGGCAGCATCTGCTCTCGCTCTACCGGCCAATCGCGGTGGGTTTCAAGGTGGTGGGCACGGGCTCGGTGGGCCTGCGCGACTACTGCATCTACTTTGAAGGCAACGGGCCGGGAGATCCTCTCTTTTTGCAGATGAAGGAGGAGGCGCACTCGGTCTACCAGCCTTATCTACATGACGTGCATCCGGCGCACCAGAACGGGCAGCGCGTGGTGGAGGGCCAGCGTGCGATGCAGTTGCAGTCTGATCCGTTTCTGGGATGGACGCACATGGATGGGCGCGACTACCTGGTGCGCCAGCTCAACGATCACAAGGGCTCGATTGAACTGGAGGACCTGGCGGGCACGGGCCTCGCGGCTTTCGCCCAGATCTGCGGCGAGCTGCTGGCGCGGGGTCACGCACGCTCGGGCGATGCGGTGATGATGGCCGGATACCTCGGCGCGGGCGGAGGTGCTGGAGAAGCGCTAGCTGAGTTTGGCGTGCTCTACGCAGACCAGACAGAGAAGGACTGGGAGGCGCTGCGCCGCTCAGGCAAGGCAAAACCGGTTACATAGGAGAAAGTGAATGGATCGTCGTACGTTTGCGCAGGCATTGGCAGCAACAGCAATGGGAGCAGCAGCCGCACCGCGGCTGGCAACGGCAAGCGAGAGTGCAGCACAGACGGAGACAGCAGCGGCGACGCCATTTCCGCTTTCGATCATGCTGTGGACCGTCTACCGCAATCTTCCCTTTGAAGAGCGGCTGGCCAAGGTGAAGGAAGCTGGCTATAGCAACGTGGAGCTGGTGGGGGAATACCACGGCTGGGGCGAGGCCGAGTTTGCGAAGGCCAACGCAGCGCGCAAGAAGCTCGGCATCCACTTCGACGCCACCGCGGGATTGAAGAACGGCATCGGCGACCCGTCGGTGCGCGAGGCGTTATTGAAGGAGCTGAAGGAAGGTCTGGGCCCGATGGAGACGCTGGAGTGCCCGGCGATGATCGTGCTCTCAGGCAACAAGGTGCCGGGGCTCTCGCACGAAGAGCAGCACAAGAGCTGCGTGGAAGGGCTGAAAGAGGCGGCGAAGCTGATCGAAGGAAAGCAGATCGGCGGGGAGCCGGTACGGCTGCTGCTGGAGACAATCGATCCGGAAGAGAACCCGAAGTATTTTCTGACGTCGATGACCGAGGCCATCGAGGTGGTGCGTGCGGTGAATCACCCGCAGGTACAGGTGCTCTATGACATGTTTCACGAGCAGATCGCGGAAGGCAATTTAATCGAGAAGCTCGAAAAGAACATCGACGTGATCGGGCTGATCCACATTGCCGATGTGCCGGGGCGGCACGAACCGGGCACGGGCGAGATCCACTACATGAATATCTACCGCAAGCTGGTGGAGCTGAAGTACTCGAAGATTGCGGCGATGGAGTTTTATCCGTCGGGCGATCCAGTGGCGGCGCTGCGGGCGGCGCGGGAAGAAGTGGCAAGGGCCGCGAAGGCGTGAGCCGAAAGTGTGTTGCCACTAAGGTGGTGGTGGTGGAACTCAAAAAGGAAAACTGAGAATCAGCCAACCGGCACGAGCGCGACATTGGGCACGGGGAGCGACGGCACGCTCTGCATGCGTATGGTGGTGGGCATCGAGTCAAGGCGCAGCGCGGTGCGGTCGGAGGCGAAGCGGACGAGCAGGTTCCGCTGGTCGAAGGTGACGGTGAAGTTCTGCATGGGGCAGGCGCCGAGGTTCACGAGCGGGAACGCGGGATGAATCTCGACGACCGGCTGAGCAAAGGTGTATCGGCCGAGGTGTACGTCCGTCCCCAGCCTGGCTGCTTTCAATTGAAAGCGGGTGGAGAGCGACTCTCCGTTTGCGTAGACAACGGGTGTCGACGCGAACTTGAGCCGAACGGCGAGTTTCTCCGGCAGGGTAAGGCCGATCCCTCCGGAGTCGATCTGCGCCTCGATGCGCTCGTCGCCGATGCTGAGGGGAGCGATCGGCACCCCGTAGGGCATGCGGAAGGGTAGTACGGACTTCTCACCGTCCTTTGCGAGGCTGCCTTGGGAGAGGCTGAGGTTGTGATTCGGATAGTCGAGGGTTAGAAGATATTCGCGAAAGAGAGTAAATCCGAGCAGGCCCATGCAGACGTCGTCCTCGCCGGCTAGTGAATGGCGGAGTGCCCGGACATTGGTGAACTCGACTCCGGCCAGATTCAGCGACTGGATGGAGAGGATCTTCGCATCCTGCCGGCCCTGGCCGCTCGGATCACCGAGCCTTGCCTGTCCGATCACGGGCAGTTGAAGCTTGTCGGCGAGCTCTGGAGTAATGATTGCCTGCCCGCCCGTACCCGTATCCACGATAAAACGGAAGGGACCTTGGCCGTTGACCATCACCATGACGTAGGGCTTGTCGTGCTCCAAGTCCATATGCACGGAGTGGGTCGGCGTCTGACAAGCTGCGGGCACCAGAACCGCAGAGAGCAGGATGGCGAAGGCGTTTGCAGCTTTCATCGGGCAAGGCATTCGCCCTCCTTTCGCGCTCGGTCTGCAAGCCTGGGAAAATAAGCTAAAGATAAGAGGAATGAAAACCCAGCTGCGGGCCTGCTGCTTCATTCCTTTGACCACCAAAATACGCCGACGTCTCCATTGAAATGAAGAGTTTTGTGCAGGACGGACCGGGGTCCGGCAGGCCGGTCCGGCCCTACAATGGTCCGGTATGCCAACAGCGGTTCGTTCGCACGCCAAGATCAACCTGGGCCTGGGCATAGGCGCGCCCCGGGCTGACGGGTTTCATGCCCTGGCAACCGTCTATCAGACGCTGGAAATGCATGATGTGGTTACAGTTACGGCGCACAGGGCGGCCGCGACGGCGATTCGGTTGACGTCGAATGACCGGCGGGTGCCGGCGGATAACCGCAACACGGCGTGGAAGATGGCGGAGCTGGCGCTCAAAAGGCTGGGGCTCACGGCCGAGGTCGCTATCCATATAGAGAAGCGGCTGCCGGTGCAGGGCGGCATGGGGGCAGGTTCGGCAAACGCGGTCGCGGCGCTGGTGGGACTTGAGAAGGAACTAGGGATCAGGGATCAGAGATCAAGGGTCAAGGGCTGGCTGGCGCGGCGGCTGGAGATGGCGGCCGAGGTGGGCTCGGATGTGCCGCTGTTCCTGATCGGCGGAACGGTGCTGGGGGTCGATCGCGGGCAGGAGGTCTATCCGCTTCCGGAGATTGAGCCCGTGTGGTGCGTCGTGGCGCTGCCGGCGGTTGGGGTATCGACGCCGCAGGCCTTTCGGGACTGGGATGCGCTCTGCCTCCGGGAAGGTTTGACCGCGGAGCGCAGTACCGCTAAACTGAATGAGTTGAGCCGCGCCTATGCCAGCGCCTTTGCGGGAGGTTTTCCGCGGGCAGGGTTTGGAACCGGTTCCTCCGGTGTCCTCTCTTTGAGAGAGGACCTGGCCGGACCACAGGAGTCCGCGCTTGTCCGCACCGGGATCATGAGCTGGATCGAGAACGACTTCGAGCGCGTTGTTTTTCCCCAGCATCCCTTCCTAAGCGAGATCAAGCGTCTTCTTGCGGCTTCGGGCACTCCGGAGGCAGCCCTCCATGCTGAGCTGTCGGGGTCAGGTTCGTCGCTTTTCGGGTTGTATCTGACTCGGGAGGCAGCAGAAGCTGCGGGCGAGCGTTTAGAGGCAGCCGGCGTCGAGTTCAAGGTGACCCGGACATTGCCGCGCGACGCATATTGGAGCGAAATGCTGCTGCCCTCGGTGAGTTGACCGCCGCGCTCTGCGAGAGCGGGATTTTGCAGACGGCTCTGAAGACAGCGGGGCGATTTCGCGGCATAGGCAGAGAAGTAGTGCGGGTTGGGTTCGGAAGTCAGTTACTGGGCGATCGACTAATGGTAGGTCAAGTGCCTTTCTGCCGGATGCGGCCAAAGGCGGGCCACATCCGGGTGGGTCAAGTTTTGTAAGGGTTCGGAAGTCAGTTACTGGGCGATCGACTAATGGTAGGTCAAGTGCCTTTGGAGCACTTTGTCCAGGTTCGAATCCTGGTCGCCCAGCCAGAGTCAGAGAAGTTGAGCGACAGGCGTAGTCAGGTGAGCAGCCAAAGCCAACCAGCTTGGAGGTTCGAGGAAGATGGAAGCCGGAACGGTGACGACAGTAGCGGACGAGAAGCAGCAGCAGGGCGGTACCGACACGTCGAAGGACGGCGGGGGCAATGCTCCCAGGGGCTCTTCAGGCGATGGCGCGAAGGCCCGGGAGGTGAAGCCTGCGGCGGAACGCAAGCGCACGCGCAATCTGAGCGAAGACAAGCGGTTCAGGCTCTTTTCCGGCTCGGCGAATCGCGCGCTGGCCGAGGAGATCGCGACGCACATCGGCGTGAAGGTGGGCGAGGCCAAGCTGCAGCGCTTTGCCGACGGCGAGGTCTACTTCCAGCTGCTTGAGAATGTGCGCGGCGTGGATGTATTCGTCGTGCAGCCGACGTGCTATCCGGTGGATCAGCACCTGGTGGAGCTTTTCATCATGATTGACGCGCTTAAGCGCGCATCGGCGGCGCGCATCACCGTGGTCGTTCCCTATTACGGCTACGCACGGCAGGACCGCAAGGACCGGCCGCGTGTTGCCATCAGCGCCAAGTTGATTGCCGATCTGCTGACCAAGGCCGGCGCGAACCGCGCGCTGTTTGTGGACCTGCATGCTGCGCAGATTCAGGGCTTCTTCGATATCCCGGTGGATCATCTTTTTGCGAGCCCCGTGCTGGTGAGCTATTTCCGCGAACTGAACCTGCCCAACCTGACGGTGGTTTCTCCTGATGCGGGCGGCGTGGAGCGCGCGCGGTTTTTTGCCCAGAAGGTGGGCGCACCGCTGGCGATTGTGGACAAGCGGCGCACGGACATTAACGTGGCCGAAGTGATGAATGTGGTGGGCGATGTGGAAGGAAAGACATGCCTGATCATCGACGACATTATCGACACAGCCGGAACGCTGGTAAAGACGGTGGATGCCCTGCTCGCCAATGGCGCCACGAGCGTGTATGCCTGCGCGAGCCACGCCGTGCTTTCAGGGCCGGCGATCGACCGCATTGCCAGCTCGCGTCTGGAGCAGGTCGTGGTGACCAACACGGTTCCCCTGCGCGAAGCGGCGCAGAAGCTTTCGAAGATCAAGGTGCTCTCCATTGCCGGCCTGCTGGGTGCGGCGATTGAGAGCATTCACATGGAGACCAGCGTAAGCACGCTGTTTTCGTAACCGCCGGCACTGCCGGCCACCACAAAGGGAGCGGACCTTAATGGCCGTGCCCGATAGAAAAGAGAGATGGAATGCCTGAAGTTGTTATCGCCAAGCCCCGTGAGGGCAAGTTCAACAAGAATGCCGCGCGCCGCGTGCGTGCCGCCGGCAAGATTCCCGCGGTGCTGTATGGCGCCGGACGTGAACCGGTCGCGATCGAGGTGGAACCGAAGCAGATTTCGCGGATTCTCTTCTCCGAGACCGGTCACAACACGATTTTTGACGTGCAGGTTGCCGGGCAGCCCGACGCCAAGGCCATGATCGTGGACTGGCAGTACGAGCCGATCAAGGACACGCTGATCCACATCGACCTCAAGCGCATTGCGCTCGACAAGCTGCTGCAGGTGAGCGTACGCGTAAAGCTGCTGGGCACGCCGGTGGGCGTGAAGACGGAGGGTGGCATTCTCGACCACGTGCTGCGCGAAGTCGAGATCGAGTGCCTGCCTGCGGATATTCCCAGCCACATCGATTTGGATGTGAGCGAGCTGGCCTTGCATGGTTCGCTGCGGGTGAGCGATCTGCCTCACTCCGACAAGATCAAGTTCCTGAACGCTGAAGACGCGACCGTTGCTCACGTGGTATCGATTCGCGAAGAAGCGGCGCCGGCGGTTGAGGGTGCGGTGGTGGCGGCTGAAGGCGCTGCTGCGGAGCCTGAAGTGGCAAAGAAGGGCAAGACGGAGCCTGCGGCAGGCGCCGAGGCCGGGGCGAAGAAGTAGCCCTTGGCCGAGGCAAGCGCCAATGGAGGCCGGAGGAGTCCCTTCCTGGTGGTGGGACTCGGCAATCCGGGTCTCGAGTATCTCTGGACACCGCACAACGCGGGGTTCATGGCAATTGACCGCATTGCCGAGCAAGAGGGCGTTGTGGTCCAGAACCGGCGATGCCGGGCCACGACTGCGACCTGCAGGATTGCCGGTCTGGAAGTGATCCTGGCCAAGCCGGAGACCTTTATGAATTTGAGCGGCGCTTCTGTGTCCGCGCTGATTCATGAGTTTGAAGCGGACCCGGCGCGGGATCTGCTCGTGATCTACGACGAGCTGGATCTGGTGCTGGGGACGTTCAAGATCAGGGAGCGGGGTTCACCGGCGGGCCATAACGGCGCCCGCAGCGTGACTGCGGCCCTGGGCAGCCAGGAGTGGCTGCGGTTGCGGATCGGAGTGGGCCAGGATCTTCCGCCTGAAGCCGTCGAGGCGGCGGGAGCGAGACGGCCGGGCAAAGATTATTTGCTTGCCCCGATGCGCAAGGCGGAACTGGCCGTGCTGGATGAGGTGCTCGACCGGGTGGCGAATGCGGCCCGGCGGATTATCCAGGATGGGCCGGGGCCCGCGATGAACGAGTTTAACCGCCGCGAGTAAAACAGCCCGGCGGATGGGAAGTATGCAGGACGATACCTGCACATAATCAGGGCCGCTATGGCCTGGGAACGTCAGCGACAGGGAGTCGCTGGCGGGGCCGGCGGCAAAGGCCGGGGTCAGGGTGACTCCGGCGGAAAAGGAAACCGATGTCTCGTTTGTATGAAGTGATGTTCATTGTTCGGCCTGACACGGCCGAAGAGGATATTGACAAGCTGATCGCCGGCTTCACCACCTCCGTGACCAATGGCGGCGGCGTGGTGAAGAACGCGGAAAAGATGGGTCGGCGCAAGCTTGCCTACACGGTGCGCAAGTTTAACGATGGCAACTACGTTCTGTTGACCGTTGAGGCCAATGGGGCGGTGATTGCCGAGCTGGAGCGCCGTCTGCGCGTCTCCGAGCCGGTGATCAAGTTCATCACGGTGCGCATTGACGAGGAAGAGAAGCGGCTTGCCAAGGTCAGGGCTCTGCGCGGGCAGCGGAGGAAGCTGAGCGCCGAGCCGACCGCAGCGGCTCCTGCTGCTCCAGCTCCTGCTGCTTCGGCGCCGGCTGCTGCAGCGCCCGAGCCCGCCACTGAAGCGGTTCAGGCAAGCGCCTAGTAGCGGCGTTCGAGGACTTGACGAGAAACCTGCTGTTGCAGCCTGACCTGCGTCTCCGCATAGGAGCGGGGAAGGCTCAAAAGAATGAAGAGGAATGACGATGGCTGAAGAGACAACTGGAAAGGCGCCCGAGACGGGCGCAACCGCAGCACCCACACCGCAAAGCGGCCCGCCCTCCGGTCCCCGCCCCGGCGGACGCCCCTCAGGACCCGGCGGCCGCGGCAAGTTTTTCCGCCGCAAGAAGGTGTGCAAGTTCTGCACCGAAAAGATCGATGCGATCCCCTACCGCGACGTACGTCTGCTGCAGCAGTTTGTAGCCGAGCGCGGCAAGATCGTTCCGCGGCGGCTCACGGGCGTGTGCACCACGCACCAGCGGCGCCTGACGCGCGCAATCAAGCAGGCCCGCAACATCGCCCTGCTGCCGTTTGCGACGCGCCACTAGAGCCTGGGCAATGCCTTTGCCGGCGGTAACCCATTGGTAATGAGCAGGGCCAAAGAGAAAAGGATGGAATTGACGACAGGTCAATGAAGTCCGTTGTAGAATCCTGCGCGGTGCAACCCCTCGCCCCCGTCTGTGTCTAACAGACTGGCGGGCAAGTTGGGTCGCCGCCTGCAACATTGGAGAGTTTGAAATGGAAGTGATTCTGAAGGAAGACGTAGCTAATCTTGGCCATCGCGGAGACGTTGTAAAGGTGGCCGACGGCTACGGTCGCAACTTCCTGCTGCCCCGCAAGTTGGCGCTGCAGGCTACATTGGCGAATAAATCCGTAATTGAACAGATGAAGGCTGCGGCAGTGCGCCGCTCGGCAGCGGAAAAAGCGCAGGCCGAAGAGCTCGTTGGCAAGATCGAAGCAGTTTCGCTGAGCTTCACCCGCAAGTCCGGAGAAAATGGGCACCTTTTTGGTTCAGTAACCTCGGCCGACATTGCGAGCGAACTTGAATCGAAGGGCTTCGACGTTGACCGGCGCAAGATTCAGCTTTCAGAACCGCTGAAGAGCGTGGGCGATTTCACGGTGGCCTTGAAGCTGCACCGCGAAGTGACAGCGCACCTGAAGGTTCAGGTGGCTGCGGAAGCTTCTGAGCCGGTGGCTGAAGTAGCGATCGCGGAATAACTCCAGCCGAGACAGTGGACCACTCCGCCTCCCGATGCACACGGGGGGCGGTGGTGTATCCGAACTAATGTATTCCGGGCTGGCGTGTCCGGGCGTGAGCTTTGAGATACGTACGATCTTAGAACTTCCTCTCCGGCTCACCACCGCTCGCCACAACGAGCTTCTTGAACGCCTTCCCGAGCTTCTCTCTGAAATCGGGCATCTCTTCAGCGCGAGTTGAGAAGAGCAGCCGCGCCCGATTGGGCGTGATGGTGGTATCGGCACGGTTCTGCTTGTCATAGCAGGTTCGCGCGGGCCGTCCGCTCAAAGAGACAAGCGTGAGGCGCAGCAGCTCGGGGCGGGAGCCGGTGCTGTCGCTCGCGTCAAACTCATCCCACATAGAGTTGTTGGTGTTGAGCGAATCGAGAAAAAGATCGCAGTGGCCCAGAGGCGTGGTGATTTTGAGCACCTTGGATATCTCATCGAAGGAGACGTCGACCGTGTCGTTCACGCCATCAGCAGGGCTGAAGGTAAGGAGTGCGCTGCGGACATACTCGACGAGCTCTGGCACGGTCGGCTCCGTTTTCGGGTCGGTCTTCTTGTGAGCTGAACTCTGCGCACTTGAGAGCGGCACGAACACAACGAGCGCAATAGCCAGGATGCCTGCGACTTGCTTCTTCATCGTTCTTCAATCTCCTTGCATCGATTTCGTCCTCTGTTACCCCACCATCGCCAGCGGCTTCTCGCGGTCCGTGCGCAGCGTGGGCACGGCAGCGAGCAGGCTGCGCGTGTAGGTGTGTTCCGGCGCAGTCAGCAGGCGGCGGCTCTCTCCGGTTTCAACCACCTGCCCTGAGCGCATCACCGTGACCCGGCTTGCGACCTGGCCCACCACGGCGAGATCATGCGAGATGAAGAGCATGGCCAGCCCGTGCTCGCGCTGCAGATCCCTGAGCAAAGTGAGGATCTGTGCCTGTACGGTAACGTCGAGCGCAGTTGTGGGCTCGTCTGCGATGAGAAGGCGCGGCCGGTTGATGAGCGCCATGGCGATGAGAATGCGCTGGCGCTGCCCGCCGGAGAACTGATGCGGGTAGTCGCTGTAGCGACGTGCGGCATCGGGAATGGCGACGGCTTCAAGCGCGGCGATGGCGCGGCGTTTTGATTCGCGGCCCGTGAAGGAGGAGGCGTGCGCTTCAGCGCACTCCGCAACCTGGCGGCCGATGGTCATCACGGGATTGAGAGCCGTCATGGGCTCCTGAAAGATCATGGCGATTTCGCGGCCGCGAATCTGCTTGAGGGCAGCGGGCGTCTGCCCGAGCAGATCGATGATTGTGGGCGCTGTCTTCTCTTCCCTTCCCTCTGCTGACGCGCGGCGCCAGAGGATCTGGCCATCGACCTTTGCCGAAGGAGCCAGCAAACCGAGGATGCCCAGCGCAGTTGCGCTTTTGCCTGAGCCCGATTCGCCGACGATGCCCAGAACTTCGCCTTCTTGGACGCTAAGGCTTACGCCGCGCACGGCTTCGGACGTTCCAAAGCGGACACGCAGATCGCGTATCTCAAGAAGAGGGGGCATGCAGCCATCGTAGCCGATTCTGTTTTCAAGAGGAATAGAACTCCTTTATTCAGCAGTTACTTGTGGGCGCGTTGCTTTTGAGGTACAAAGGGTTGCACGCAGGATGTGCACCACAGCTGAGGCAACGCCACAAAGCACGCGCACATCTCAGCGCTTGGAATGGAGGTTCCAACGATGAAGCTGAAATGGACAGTTCTTTCAATGCTTGTACTTTCGTTGGCGGTAATCCCCCCGAAGAAAGCGAATGCAAGCGGCATCGCCGAAGGCGCTGCCGCCGCTGCCGTTGCAGCACAGAATCACGGGCAATGGGATTCGCCGCCGCAGGAGTTCAAGGACATTCAACGGCAGGGATTTCATGATGGAGTTGAAGGCGCGCGCAAGGACTTCGACAACCATCGCCGGCCCAACGTAGAGAATCGCGACGAGTATCGGCATCCGCATGTGCCTGAGAGTGCGCGTGAGGATTATCGCGAAGGTTTCCGTCAAGGCTATCAGCGCGGCGTTGAACATCTCTACGGACACCACTTCAACTAAGCAGCCGATCAAGTAAGCTGCCGATCAGGCGACGCAATCACGAAGTCACTACCGGATGCCCGGTCTCGAGATACTCAAATGGGGCCGGGCATTCTCTCTGATCACCGCTCGCGGACTTTGATGACGAAGTAGCAGAAATCCGTGCCATCCGGAATGATGAGCCGATGGGGAACGCCGGCCGGTATGTGCGCAAAATCGCCGGCGCGCAGCGCCGCTGCCGAGCCGCCCTCGATCGCGTCGCCGCGGGGTTCTTCGGGATTTGCGTTGTTAGGATTGACGAGCGCGCCACCGGTCTCAAGCGTGGCGTTCCCCTCCACAACATAGAAGAAGTCAGCGAATTTGGTGTGCACCTCGGCCCCGCCGCTTTTGTTGCGGTAAGCCAGCATGGTGAAGGAATTGCCGTAGTCCGATAGCTTGACGCTGGCAGCGCCGTTCTTCGCGAGAGCCTGCTCCTTCAGTTCCTTCTCTTTCTCAAGGATCTGGCTACGCGTGGTGATCTCGGCTGCGGGCGATTGCGCAAGCGCAACCGGCGCCGATGGAGCCTGGCCTGACGCCGCCAGGGATGATGCGACGACCGCGAGCACAACAATCTCCAGCGCAAGCCACGCGCCGCAGCGCGCTCTTGGTCCCGCGGCGAACATTCTTCCAAAGCCGATTCTTCCTGACTTGTTCATGATTCTCACTCTCCAGGCCGAACTCTTCAGGCCGACCACGGGGATTTTAATGTGCGCGAAGGGGCGTACGCGGCCACGGCAATCCAAAGTATCACGCGAGGGCATCACGCGGGGAGGGCATCACCACGCCGCCCAATATTGGCTGCAGGTTGCCTGGGAGCGCTTGATCGCATCCAAATTTGCATGAACACTGCTCAGGTAATGCCATCGCGGAGCCGCGCGAGGTCAACATTGCTTCGACTCGTGGCGGTGACGGCGCTGGCGTATGGCCTGAACAGCGGGATGCCTGCCTGTGGCCAGCCGGCCTTCGAGAACGTGACGATCGACGCGCACGCGCCGGCACATCCCTTTGCTCACTTCTGGGACCAGGTTTTTGGATCGGGACGTGCGAGCCTGGCGATGCGCGAGAAC
>JBATYG010000210.1:0-1634 GCA_049673945.1 Occallatibacter sp. | reverse complement strand
GCGATTCTTGTGGGTCTTGCGATTCTAGGTCTCCGCGACTGGCGACGCGCCGAAGCTGCCGCCTCTCAAACAGCAGCCTGCACGACATTGCGCAGCGGCTCACCGGCGATGTAGCGGCGCAGCTCGCCTTCGGCCGTCTTCACCGCGCGCGGCGCAAACTGCGTGCTCGATCCACCAATGTGCGGAGTGATAAGCAGATTCGGGCACTTCCACAGGGGGTGCTCCGGCGGAAGCGGCTCAGGATCGGTGACGTCGACAGCAGCCCGAATTTTGCCGGCATTGAGCGCCATCACAAGCCCATCAGTATCGACGATGGGCCCGCGCGCAGCGTTGACGAGAAGCGTGCCCTTCTTCATCAGCGTGAACTGGCGCGGGCCGATGAGGTGATGGGTTTCAGCCGTCGCGGGCAGAATGAGTACGATGACCTGCGCTTGGGGTATGAGATTGTCTAGCTCGCGGACGGACTCCACTCTTGGAGCGCTGCGCGCGCTGCGCGCCACACGCAGCATCGTTACATCAAAAGGCGCCATCATGCGCTCAATCTCTTTGCCGATTGCACCATAGCCGACGAGAAGAACTGTCTTGCCGGTAAGCTCCTCCTGCATGACGGGCGGATAATGCGGCCGAGTGTCGCCGGTGATTTGCTCGTAGTGCGCGGTTGCCTCGAAGCGACGTTTCCATATACCGGAACGCTGAATATCGAGATAGAGCGGAAAATACTTGAGCATCGAAAGAATGGCAGTGATCGTCCACTCAGACGTGGAGATGTTGTGCGCGCCGTGCGCATTGCAGATGGTGACGTGCGGACCCATCGCCGCGGGGATCCATTCCGTGCCGGCCATGAGCGACAGGACGAGCTTAACGCCGCGCAGGTGGGGCACGATGCGTTGCGCGCGCGTCGGATAGGGATCGGGAATCCAGACGTCGATATCGAGATCGTGATCAAGCTTGTCGGACAGAGGGATCAGTTCGACCTCCGCAGGAAAGCCGGCGAATAACTCCGCGGCGATGGTTGATGGATATCCCACTCGTAGCATAGGTTTGAGAGCCAGAGAGAAGGCTTTGATTTCCATGCTACACGCAGAGCTCAGCGGGAACCGCAGGACTGCCGTTGCGTATGCTGATGTGGGACGAGCGTGAACCGCTCGCGTGAACGATCGGCATAAGGATCGGCACAAGAATAATGCGCCTCAAAAAAGACCGAACGTCTTCGCCACAGCAGCTTGCCGCCCGGCTTCATCTGGACAGCGCGGACAGCCTCGGCTTTCTGACGCGCGAGCGCCGCCATATCCTGATCCATACAGGCAAAACGGCTGTCGCCGCCGGCCTTTGCTGGTGGCTTGCGCGGCGGTTTGGGTTCCACGAAGGCTACTGGGGGGGCTATCAGCGCCATCATCGTTCTGCAGTCGAATTTCGGGTCGACGATCGCGGCGTCGCGCGATCGGCTGCTGGGCACGCTGATCGGCTCGGCCTTTGGCTTTACATTCACGCTTTTTGGTACGCCGCCGTGGAATTATCTACTCGCCGTTTTCTGCACCATCAGTGTCTGCGGACTGCTTGGCTTCAAGACCAGCGCGCGGCTGGCCGGGGTCACGCTTACGATCATCATGCTGGTGAACACTGGCTCGCACTGG
>JBATYG010000209.1:0-9984 GCA_049673945.1 Occallatibacter sp. | reverse complement strand
AGACGAGCCCGCGCTCATTCTCCGCGACATCCAGTCACGCCCCAGTTGGGACGCCCTCGCCGCCCGCATGGCCGTGCAATGGGGAGACGCCGCTGTCGCCGGCGTCGACAAGCAGTGGCACGCGCTCGGCGAGTGGGTCACAAAGCTCGAAGCCAACCGCCCCGACCCATCGCCCGAAATCACGGCGCAGACCCAGCAGCTCATCGCCGGCGCGCCCGACTTCTACACGAAACTCTCCCTCATCACTGCTTATATTCAGAACAACATCCGCTACTTCATCGTCATCCGCGGAATCGGTGGCTTTCAGGCTAACCACGCGGCCGACATCTTCCGCAATCGCTACGGCGATTGCAAAGACAAAACCACTCTCGTCATCTCCATGCTTCAGGCCGCCGGCATCCGCGCCTTCTACGTCCCCGTCGACGACCATCGCGATGTCGTTGATCCGGCCGAGCCCTCGCTCTACGGCGACCACATGATCACCGCCATTGAGATTCCTGCCGATATCCCCTCCGACCAGATTGATCCTCGCCTCAAGGCCATCGTCACGGCAAAAAGCGGCGCGCGCTATCTCATCTTCGATCCCACTGACGAGCGCACCCCTGTCGGCAACCTCCGCTCTGACCTGCAGGGAAGTTACGGCATCCTCAGTGCAGGCGATCAAAGCCAGCTCATCCAGCTGCCTATCCTGCCGCCGGATGCCAACGGCACCGACCGCAAAGGCAGCTTCACCCTCGCTGCTGATGGCACCATCACTGGCTCCATCGAGTCCTCCCACTTCGGCCCCGAAGGCGCCGACCTCCGCAGCTTTCTCAAATACACTGACCAGAAAGAACGCCTCAGCTATTGGGAAACTTCCGTTGCCCGCGATCTGCCTGGCGTCGAGCTCAACGACTTCCACTTCGTCCAGCCACCCGCCCTCGATAAGCCACTCGAGTTCGACTACAAGGTCACCGTCGCGCAGTACGCTCATCAGGCAGGCACGCTGCTGCTCGTGCGTCCTCGCGTCGTCGGCACTGACACTCTCGCCTTCGATGACCGGCCGCGCACCGTGCCCATTGACCTTATCGCCACCGGTCGCTGGCATGACTCTTTTGACATCGCCATCCCGCCCGGCTACGTCGTCGATGAAACTCCCGACCCCGTCAACCTCGATCTCGACTTCGCCAGTTACCACTCTTCCATAACCGCAAAAGCCAACGATCTCCATTACGAACGCGAATACATCGTCCGCCAGGTCGAGCTTCCTGCCACGCGCGCCGCGGATTTTCGCCACCTCGAGGGCGCCATCCTCGCCGACGAACGCGGCACCGCCGTCCTCAAGAAGCAATAAGCAAATGGGGATGGAAGGTTCCGAATCGGCACCGCGGAGTGATCCACCTCAACCGGCAGCATAAGCTTCGAGCCTGGTCACGCAGACAGAGGACCTCCGCCCAACCCGGAGATCCTCGCAAACACTCCTGCCACAACCCGGTCGCAGCGCTCGCCCATGAAAGGAAACGCGTTCTTGCCCCCTTGCCCTGCCCGCGCAAAGAGCCACCCACGCATCAACGCGTGGCCGCGATGCAGGCGCACCTTCACGTTCTCCTCAGACAACTCAAGCGCTGCCGCTGTTTCTGATGTGTTCATCTGCTCAATATCACGTAGCATCACCACGGTGCGATACTGCTCTGGAAGCCCCAGAATCGCTTCCTCCAGCAGTTGTCCCACTTCCGCCATACTCGCCCGCTGCTCCGGGTCCGGCGACATTTCGATCGCATTCATTGAGCCCTCTTCATCGTGCTCAAAATCATCCAGATGTTCGCTGCGCTTGCGTATACGTAAGCGCCGCAGCGCCTCATGAATAGCGATCCGCGTCAGCCAGATCGAAAACTGCGCCCTCCCTGCATACTGATCGAGATGCTGGTAAGCCCGCACGTAGGCATCCTGCATCACGTCTTCCGCTTCTCCATCGTCACGCAGAATGGCCCGCGTCAGCCGATAGAGCCGCTGGTTGTAGCGGCGCATGATGATCTCATACAGGGCAGTATCCCCCGCCCTGACCCGATCGATCACTTCCTCGTCCGTCCAACGCTCCGAAAGTGCAACTTCAAAATTCCCAACGGTGCTCATAAGCTCTCCTAAATAGAGTCGCCGCGGAACAAAAGGTTACAGGCATAAAATCCACCACGCATCTGTAACCGATCTCCTTCTCGCTGCTCTTTTCCAGTAGAGGGATAAATGGGACAAATGGCAGATTCCGGACGCCTGAGCGTTGCATGGTGGACTCTGAAAATCGGCCTGGGGGTCGGACCGATCATCACGGGCATCGACAAATTCTTCAACAAGCTCACCGACTGGAGTATGTATCTCAGTCCTCTCGCCACCAAAGTCGTGCCTGTCAGCGCATCGACGTTCATGCACATCGTCGGCGTTGTCGAAATCATCGCCGGTTTGGTGGTGCTCAGCCGATTCACCAGGATCGGCAGCTACGTCGTCATGCTCTGGCTCATCGGCATCGCGCTCAATCTCCTCACCCTGGGAATGTTCTACGACCTCGCCATGCGCGACATTGAGATCGCGATTGGCGCGTTCGCTCTATCGCAACTCTCTGCGGTGCGCGAAGAGCAGGCGGTTTCACACGTCTCTCCGCGCACCGCACCTGGCCTCGAATCCGCTGAAACCAGGTAACCATTCACGAACGTCAACCGGAGGATCCAGATGAAAAGACTCCCTGCCCTGTTTGTGCTCGCGGGACTCATCGCAGCACCCGCATTCGCGCTCGCCGCTACCTACGACAATGTGCCCGTCGTTGACGTCAATTGCTCCCGCAAAGCAGCCGCCAATCCTGACGCGCACACGCGCGATTGCGCCTTGAAGTGCGCTGCAAGCGGCTTCGGCATCGTCACCAGCGATCAGCATTTCATCAAGTTCGACGCCGCAGGCAACGCCAAAATCGTCGATCAGCTCAAAGCATCCGGTAAGACCGACCACCTGCGCGTCAACGTCACTGGAGATGTCAAGGGCGACACGCTGCAGGTCAAAACCGTCAAGCTCCTGTAACTTCACCCCCCAACCTCTCGCGCACCGGGACACCTTCCCGGTGCACAGGAGAGTTGTGTCCTCACAGGGATCTCGAACGGGCAAGACCCTTCTCGACGTGGTCAACAGTTAAGACGCCCGCTTCAACCTCGGCCTCTCCGACCAGGAGAAGCGGGATCTCGTCGAATACCTCAAGTCCCTGTAGTCCATCCAGCTACGGATCGGTGCCTTTGAATCCCCTTCCCGCGCTTCTACATCTACATAACTGACCCCGTCATGAGCCATCCACTCTTCACCCCTCTTGAGCTCCGCTCCGTCACGTTCCCCAACCGCATCGGCGTTTCCCCCATGTGCCAGTACTCGGCCGAGGACGGCTTCGCCAGTGACTGGCACATCGTCCACCTCGGCGCCCGTGCACAGGGCGGCCCCGGTCTCGTCATGCTTGAGGCGTCCGCCGTCCTTCCCGATGGCCGCATCACGCCCGCAGACCTCGGCATCTATAAGGACGAGCACATCTTGGGCCTGCAGCGCATCGCGCGCTTCATTCACTCGCAGGGCGTCCGCGTCGGCATCCAGCTTGCCCATGCCGGCCGCAAGGCCAGCATGTCCCCTCCCTTCGCTCCCGAACGCCTCCTCTCCTCCGCCGAGGGCGGCTGGCAAACCGTCGGCCCCAGCGAAATCCCCTTTGCGGCCCACTACAGCACTCCCCGGCCGCTGGACCAGGCCGGCATCGACGCCATCGTCCGTGCCTTTGCAGCCGCTGCTCATCGCGCAAACACCGCCGGCTTCGATTTCGTCGAAATCCACGCCGCACACGGCTATTTACTCCATGAGTTCCTCTCGCCCCTCGCCAATCACCGCACCGACGCCTACGGCGGCAGCTTCGAGAACCGCACCCGCCTCCTCCTTGCGGTTGTCGATGCTGTCCGAGCCGTCTGGCCATCCCACTTGCCTCTCTTCGTTCGCATCTCCGCAACTGACTGGGTCGAAAGCGGCTGGACGCCGGACGAATCCGCCGCGATCGCCCGGCTGCTTCCCGCCCACGGCGTCGATCTCGTCGATGTTTCATCGGGCGGACTGGTGCCCAACGCAACAATTCCCATCGGCCCCGCCTTCCAGACGCCTTTCGCCGCGCGGATTCGCGCCGAAGCAGGCATCCCGACCGCAGCCGTCGGCATGATTACCGAACCGGCACAGGCCAACGACATCATCGCCGCGAACCAGGCCGACATGGTTTTTATGGCCCGCGCCATGCTCCGCGATCCCTACTGGCCGGTTCACGCGGCCATCGCTCTCGGTGAAACCGCCTCGTGGCCCGTCCAATATCTCCGCGCCGCGCCGCAGCACTCGCCGGCTCGGTCGCCCATCGCCAGTTCTGGCCCCGTGCCCGGCACGCCCTGAGAATCGGGCATTTTCTCGCCATCTTGCACCGAACTGCGGATTTTGATTAACAAACTGCGAAAATCATGGCCTATACTGCGTGTAACAAGACGCGCACGCCCGAAGGCGCGTCCACTTGTTACAAATTATGGCGACACAACTCTCCCAGAAACGCGCGCAGGAGCAGCCGTCAATCCCCGATCGCCTCTACTTCAAAATCGGTGATGTCGCTCGCATCTGCAAAGTCGAAACCTATGTGCTTCGCTTTTGGGAAACGCAATTCCCTCAGCTCAAACCCAACAAAAGCGGCACGGGCCAGCGTCTCTATCGCCGCCGCGATGTTGAAACCGCTCTTGAAATCAAGCGCCTCGTCCACGGGGAGGGCTACACCCTCTCCGGAGCCCGCCATGCTCTCGGCCACAATCGCAAGACCGAGCAGCCCCAGCCGCGCCTTCCCCTGGCCCCCGGCGAACCCACTCAGCGTCTCGACACCGCCGCCGCCGTCATCGGTGCGGCCCGTGCCGAGTTGCGCGAGATCGTCGGCATGCTCACATCGCCCACCCCACAAACCCCGCGCCGCCGGCCGCGCATGACCAGCTTGCGTGCTTCCACAGAATCCCTCTTCCCCTCCTAGTGTCGTGTTCCTGAAATAGGCAGCATAGATAATAAAGGTCGTGAATCGGATAAAAAGTGAGGGAAGTCCGGTGCCAAGAGGGTCGTCCACTCACTCCTTTTATCGCCGCTGAGGATCGCGCTCAGCTTGTTGCCTGGAGCGAACCGCCAAAGACCGGCGCTGGCTATGCGGGCGCGCACCGTTCTGATAGCCCCATGCGTCCCGGGTTGAGTATCGCCGAAGCGAAGCGCGACTATGCCAGTCGACTTTCGCCGAGATCGAGCTCTCGCTCGAGATTGCGATGCACGCTATCCCCGATTCTCCCATTCGCTCGCAGGAGGACCCAGGCGCTATCGAATCCAGACTGAACTATTTGGAATATGTTGCATCGTAAATTCTGCTGTGCCCATCCATGTCCGCCACGGATGGGCTACAGCAGAGTAACAGCCACAAACTTTTCGGCTTCACTGCTTTATTGAAAGCGACTTCTCAAGCGGCAGCGCCCGCGAAGATCCTCCCACACGAATCACATACTCCCCGGGCACAAGCTTCCACGCATCCGATGCCTCGTCGAAAATCGTGAGGCGTTCGCGCGCCACAGGTATTTCCACCTGCTTCGACTCGCCCGGGCGGAGTTGAACCTTGGTCCAGCCCACAAGCCGCTTCGGAGGCTCGTCAGCCGCTGCCGGCAGCGACGCATACACCTGCGCCGTTTCGATGCCCGCACGCTGACCCGTGTTCTTCACGGTGAATGAAACCGTCGTCGTATCGCCGGGGTTCACCTTGAGTCCTGAATACGCAAAGCTCGTATACGACAGACCAAAGCCGAAGGGGAAGAGCACTGCCTTCTTCTCCGCGTCGTACCACTTGTAGCCGACCTTCAGGCCCTCGTCATAATGCACATCGAAGTGAGGAGCAATGCCCATCGCCATACCGATCATGCCGGGCGCGCCGGCAAGTTTCGGCATCGGATGCTCCGCGTCAACCTTGGGCGGGTCGGCATGCACGGGATGCGGCAGATCGGCCTCGCTTCTGGGAAAGGTCAACGGCAGCCTTCCCGAAGGGTTCACATCGCCGAAGAGCAGATTCGCTATGGCTTCCGATCCACGAATGCCCGGGTACCACGCTTCGACCACTGCGGCAACCTTATCGAGCCACGGCATCAGCACCGCCCCGCCAGTCTCGAGCACCACGATGGTGTGCGGATTAGCCGCGGCCACTGCCTCGATGAGTGCGTCCTGATTCGACGGCAGCGACAGATTCTTCAGGTCCATGCCTTCGCTGGCATGTTGCACAGCAAAGACTATGGCCACCTGCGAAGATCTGGCGAGCGCCGCGGCGGTTGCCGGGTCAGTGCCGGGATCGAACTTCACTACCGCGTGCGGAGCCTTCTCCTCAATCCCCTTGAGTGGCGCCGACCTCTGATACGTCTCGACCAGCATGAAGCTCGCCAGCGGATTCTTCAGCAACTCCGGCGGCGGAGGCACGGGATTGCCGCCCGCGGGCGACACCTGCGATGAGCCACCGCCCGACATTACGCCCACATCGGCATGCCCGCCAATGACCGCGACTGACTTGATCACGCTTGCACTCAGCGGCAGCAAATTATTTTCGTTCTTCAGCAGCACGGCGCCGCGTTCTTCAGTCTTCTGCGCCACCTCAAAGCCCTTCATCACATTCGGGGAGTCGGGCTGCGGCGGATCGTCCACAATTCCCGAATCGAACTCCGTGCGCAGAATGCGATGCACCATGTCGTTCAGCCTGTCCATCGGCACGGCGCCGCTCTCAACCGCCTTCTTCAAGGGCTCGCCGAAGGAATCGTTCCCGGGCATCTCGATGTCGAGCCCGGCCAGCGCGGCTTTTTCGGTGCTCTGGGTCGCGCCCCAATCGGACACCACAAAGCCTTTGAAGCCGAAGTCCTTCTTGAGCACGCCGAGGGTGTAGTCGTTCTCGCATGCGTAGGTTCCGTTGATCAGGTTGTAGGAACACATCACCGCGCCGGCGCCCGAATCCTTGAGCGCTATCTGAAATGCCAGCAGATCGCTCTCGCGCATGACGCGCTTGCTGATGATGGAATTAACGACGATGCGCCCGGCATCCTGGTCGTTCACCGCATAGTGTTTCACGTCGGTGATGAGGTGCAGAGCCTTCTCCGCCTTCAGCTCCTGCCCCGCAAGGGTTCCAGCGAGCAGCGGATCTTCGCCCTTGTATTCAAAGGTGCGACCATCGCGCGGCTCGCGAATCATGTTGATGCCCGAGCCAAGGGACATGTTGAATCCCATGGCGCGCATCTCCTGCCCCAGTTGTGTGCCTATCTCGTAAGAGAGTGCAGGATCCCAGGCCGCAGCCATCGCCTCGCCGGAGGGCATGGCCGTCGCGTAGCGCCCGTGCACGCCAGCGCCGGAGACGCCGACCACCGAGTCAGTCATTTGCAGATCGGGCACGCCGAGCCGCGGCACACCGGGAATAAAACCCAGGACGGAGATTGCGCGCGTCGCCGGCCCTGACTCCGCCGGCGCAAAGAGCGCCTGCCAACCAAGACCGTGCAGCATCTGGATCTTTTCGTCGAGTGTCATCTCCTTGATGACGAGGTCAGTGCGCTGGTCAGGAGAAAGACTTGTATCCGACCATGGATGATGTGGCTTGGGCCCCATCCCTGGAAACTGCGCAAAGGCCATCGAGCCCGCGAAGAGGCCGGAGATAAAACCTGAGAAGAGAAAGAACCGTACGGCCGCCGCCAAGCTTCTGCGCAACCGCGAGAAAGCGCAAGGACTCTGCATCGTAATTTTCATGAGGTTTGATCGGTGTAATTGATCCGAAACTGCAATCTAACGAACGCGAACGGCGCTGTCAAACAACCGCGGAGACTATGCCAGTCGACTTTCGCCGAGATCGAGCTCTCGCTCGAGATTGCGATGCACGCTATCCCCGATTCTTCCATTCGCTCGCAGGAGATTCAGTTCCTCGCGCTCCCGGCGGATGGTTTCGAGCAGCAGGTGATTCATCGTGAGATCGTGCGAGACATTTTCAGGATCGCTGTCGGGACCGCACTGCTCGACGTCCGCGAGCTTGTGCCGATAGTCGTGCAGCATATCTTCGTAGAGATGGACGTCATGTTCTCCCTCCGCTGCCTTCCGGCGTTCATCGAGGAAGTCGACGGCTGCCTGCAACAGCAGATGCCTTGCCTCGCCTTCCTCGCAGAACTGTGTATCGTTCCCTGATAACTTAAGCGAGCGCAGGAGCGAGGGCAGCGAAAGGCCCTGCAGAACGAGCGTCACGAGGATGACGGAATAGGTGAGAAAGATGATGAAGCTTCGCTCAGGGAGCGGGCTCCCATCCTTGAGCACGAAAGGGAGGGAGTTCGCAGCGGCCAGCGCGACAACACCACGCATTCCCGTCCATCCCACGACAAAGACCTGCCCGGATTTCGGTTTCTCGTATATCTGCTTCACAATGCGGGTTCGAATCCACCATGACGCCCTTGCCGCTGGATACATCCAGGCCATGCGCAAAAGCAGCAGTACGATCGAGAAGGCAACGGCATAACCGAGGAGTCCCAGCCTGCTTTGTCCCCGAATTCCGTCGAGCACATAGGGAAGCTGCAGACCGATCAGCACGAAGACGAGCCCGTTTAACAGAAACTCAATTGCATCCCAGACCGCCAGCAGCTGTAAGCGCACCCCCGGAGAAAACGAAGTCGAACTGCGCCGACTCACGAATAGACCGCAGACGACGACCGCGATCACACCGGAGCCTTTCACCGCTTCGCCCATCAGGTAGGCAGCGTAGGGCACGATCAGGGAGAGTGCGATCTCGACGGGCCCGTCGTCCACCCATCGTTCCAGCCAGGTGACAACCCAGCCGATGGCGAGGCCAACAAGGACGCCCCCGAGAGCGAGCCAGGCAAATTCGAGAATGCCGCGGCCGATGGTGGGGGTTGTGCCCTCTATGACCATCTCCACGCCGAACTGAAGAGCGAGCAGCCCGGTGGCATCATTGAGAAGGCTCTCGCCCTCGAGCAGATCGACGATGCGCTGAGGCATGCCAACTTTGCGCGCGATCGAGGTGGCGGCTACGGCATCTGTTGGCGAAACTACGGCCCCGAGGAGGAAGCCGAGCTGCCAGTTGAAGCCCGGCAGCCACCACTTCGCGGCAAATGCGACGCCAAAAGCGGTAAAGAAGACGAGGAAGACGGCCAGTCCCGAAATCGACACCAGGTTGTATTTGAACTCGCGCCAGGAAGTCTGCCACGCGGCCAGATAAAGAAGAGGCGGCAGAATCACGAAAAACACCAGCGACGGCGGCAACGGAATATGCGGGACGTGGGGCAGCAGCGAACACAGCAGCCCGAAAATCACCAGAACAATGGGGTAGGAGACCGCAAATCGGCGTGCCAGGCCAGCCACCGCCACCACGGAGCAGAGCAGGCCAATCAGCAACATCAAAATGTAGCTCACATGGTTCATCGGGCGCGCCTTCCCTTCAATAGTGTCATCCGACCGGCGCTACCAACAATCTGCGGCGCCATCCGATTCCTCGATCTGCGGAGAGGAGAGGACTCCGCCATGTCCAGAGACGGAACCACCACCATCGGCTACCTTCTTAGCGGTGGCAGGATTTCGCTTCGCAGGATTTGTGCTCGCTACCCACGCCGGCTGCTGAGCCGGCGACTATGGAGGGGTACCGCAGTGAGTGATCGAGGCGCCGCTACACCACAACTGCACCCTTGCTCAGCATCTGTTTAATACCGCGGAGAGCCTGGCGGGTGCGTTCCTCGTTTTCGATGAGCGAGAAGCGCACGTGTCCATCGCCGTGGTCGCCGAAGCCGATGCCGGGCGAGACGGCAACCTTCGCTTCGTTCATCAGCAGCTTTGAGAACTCGAGCGACTTGAGGGAACGATATGGCTCGGGAATCTGCGCCCAGACGAACATGGTGGCTTTCGGTAGAGCAACGTGCCAGCCGGCCTTAT
>JBATYG010000208.1:0-2533 GCA_049673945.1 Occallatibacter sp. | reverse complement strand
CTGCTCACCGGCGATGAAGCGGTCAAATCCGCTGCCGCCGCGGTGCTCGCCACCGGCGAATACAGGGCTGGCGCCAATGAAACTCTGCTGCTCCACGCCCCCGCCGGCCTCAAGGCAAAGCGGCTGCTGATCGTGGGCCTCGGCAACCAGGCCAGAGCGACGATTCACAACGTGCGCAATGCCGCTGGAACAGCCGTCCGCTTCGCCAAGCCGCGCGGCCTGCGCGAACTGACCCTTGCCCTGCCCCAGCTCGCTCTGGCCCAGCTCGAAAGGCTCTCCCCCACAGGGAGTGTGCGGGCTGCCGCCGAAGGCGCCTGCGTTGCCGACTTTGACCCTGACACCTACCGCAGCGATCGCAAGGACCAGAGCATCCAGGCCTTCACGCTCGCGGCGCCTCCCTCCGCAGATCGGGCTGCGGACCAGGCCGCTTCCAAGGCCGCCTTCGCCGAAGGCCTCATCATTGGTGAGAGCCAGAACTTCGCCCGCTCCCTCGTCAACGAGCCCGGCAACAAGCTCACGCCCACCATCCTCGGCCAGCGCGCCGCGCAAATGGCCAAGGGAGTTGGACTGCAGGCCGATGTCTATTCCACCGACAAGCTGCACGAGCTCAAGATGGGCGCCTTTTGGAGCGTTTCGCAGGGCTCCGAGGAGCCGCCCGCGCTAATCGTGCTCCGCTACAACCCTCCCGGCGTGACCGACGGCCCTGTGCTCGGACTCGTCGGCAAAGGCATCACCTTCGACACCGGCGGCATCTCCATCAAGCCCGCCGACAACATGGAGAAGATGAAGTACGACATGGCCGGGGGCGCTGCGATGCTGGGCGCCATGCGCGCGATTGCCCTGCTCAAGCCCAGGGTGCGCGTCATCGCGATCGTCTGCGCGGCTGAAAACATGCCCGACGGCAAGGCGCAGAAGCCCGGCGACGTGCAGACGGCGATGCCTTTCTCGGACAAGCCGGGCAAGACCATCGAGATCATCAACACCGACGCCGAGGGTCGCCTCGTGCTCGCCGACGGCCTCACCTACGCGCGCACTCTCGGCGCCACGCACCTCATCGATGCCGCCACGCTCACCGGGGCGATCGGCGTTGCCCTGGGCCAGATCAACGTCGGCGCCTTCTCAAACGACGACGCCACCTGGGAAAAGTTCAACGCCGCGCTCGCCACCTCGGGCGAGAAGTTCTGGCGCATGCCCCTCGGCGACGAGTATGCCGACCTGATCAAATCCGATATCGCCGACATCAAGAACACCGGCGGTCGCTACGGCGGCGCCATCACCGCCGCCGAGTTTCTGCACCACTTCGCCGAAGACACGCCCTGGATTCACCTCGACATCGCCGGCCTGGCGTGGATCGACGATGCGCGACCGTATATCGCCAAAGGCCCCAGCGGCATCGCCGTGCGCTCAATTCTGGAGTGGGTGCGCAGCTACTAGAAGGCGCGCGCGGAGCCGGGGCACCCAGGTCTCGTCCGCCGCGGCGGAAAGACCCTGGGAAAGCAATGCTCAAACCGCTACATCGCTTCGGGGCTCTCGATGCCCAGCCACCCGAGCACTGTGATCAGCTCCCGCAGAGCAATAGCAGCCGTGGCCAGCAGAAAGGCTTTTCGTGCCGGGTCTTCTTCGGTAAGGATGTGGTGCTTGTGGTAGAAGTTGTTGAACTCCTGCGCAAGCTGGAAGGCGTGCTTGGCGAGATACGCCGGCTCTGAGGTTGCAATCACCTGTTCAAGCACGGTGGTGCGCCGCCCCGCGCGCAGCCAGAGCGCCCAGACGTCTTCGTTCTCTTCACCGCTAAGTCCGGCCGCAATGTCACTCTCCGCAAGCTTCGCAAACGCAGCCAGCACCCGTTCGGGCGAGGTCTCCCCCTTGCGGAAGATGTTGCGTGCGCGCACTACGGCGTACTGAATGTACGGGCCGGTCTCGCCCTCAAAGCTCAACGCATCCTTGAAGTCAAAAGCTATGACCGAATTGCGCGTGTACTTGAGCATGAAGTAACGCAGCGCGCCAATCGCGATCTGCGTGGCAATGCGCTGGCGCTCGGCTTCGTCCCGGCTCGTCTGCCGCGCGTCCACCTCGGCGCGCGTTGCGGCGATCAGCTTGTCGATCAGGTCATCTGCCTTCACGCCGAAACCCTTGCGCCCACTGACCTCGATATACGAGCGCGCTTCGTCCTCAGCGGACAAGTGGTATCCGAGCTCCTTTGCGCAACGGGGGGTGAGCGCCACCATCTCGTAGCTGAAGTGCGTGTAGTGATCGGCCTCGCTGGTGTACCCCATCCCGCGCAGCGCCTGGATCACGTTGGCCTGTGGATCGCTCTGCCGCGAGTCGATGACGTTGTAAATCGCCAGCGCTCCGCCGAAGTGAGGATGATCGGACTGGCCATGCTCGGTCGAGATCCAGCACTCGTGATCGGGATAGGTGAAGAACGGCCTGTAGCCAAAGTCGCGGCCCAGCAGGCCAAACTTCCAGAGGTGATACGCAATGTCTTTGCCCACGTAGGTCACTGTGCCGTTCGAGCGCACGATCACCTTGGCGT
>JBATYG010000207.1:0-2724 GCA_049673945.1 Occallatibacter sp. | reverse complement strand
GCTGGTTGCCGCGGTATTCGGCCAGTGCGGCCCAGCCGGTGAAGAGCGGCCACACGGAGCCCTGGTGATAGCTCATGCCGTCGTAGATCTTCTCCGTATCCGCGATATCGCGTGTGCCCCAGTCGGTGTTGAGCGCCGAGGCGACGAAGTTGCGGAGGCACGGGCCGGGGTCGTCCAGAATAGTTGATTTCCGGATTCTCGAGTCTGGATTGGACGACTTCCCTGCTGGTGGGGGCGGATCCCACCAGGCGACGGCGGGGAAGATGGTCGTGGTGCGATCGACCGTGGAGTTGAGGCTCGTCTGTTCGGCGGGCTGGCCTTCGAGAGGAATCGTGGCGAACTCAATACGGTTTATCGGCCCCGCTGGCTGATTAACCGCGAAGGCGTAGCAGCCCTTTTCGGCGTCGTGGTAGGTGGCGTTGATCGTTTTGGCAATCGTGGCCGCGCGTGCGCCGGCGGCCTGGGCCTTGGCGGCGTTTTTGAGCTGGCTCTCCAGATACCCGTAGGCGGACGACGCCTGCTGATCGAGCAGAGCGATATAGATCTCCTGGTGGGGCAGGCCGCCCGGCCAGCTTTCCACCCAACCGGTGCCCTGGGAGTTGTCGTAGATGCCGTCGTGGTTGGCGTCGTGGGCGGGATCGGTTTCAAAGCCCCATGCGCGCTCGATCGCGTCGCGGTGAGCGGCAAGGAACGCGGTATCGCCACTGGCGCGCAGGTAGTCCGCCATCGCCATCAAGAAGAGCGGCGTCGAGTCCGCCGCGGCGTACATGTAGGGGAATCCCGGCCACCAGTCGAGCAGCGGCGCAGTCTGCGACTACTCGTGCATGATTTTGCCGTCGGCGCGCTGGCGGCGAATCAGGAACTCGAGCTCGGCCCGGGTCAGGGCAAAGTCGCCGAACCCGTTGACGGCGTAGAGGCTGTAGAGGGCGTCGCGGCCGAAAAACCAGCCAAAGCCGGGGCGCGTGGAGTCGGCGGAGGTGTAGTAGCCGGCGACAAGAGCCGTTTCCTGCTTAGCCATTTCCTGAGGGTCCTGCGAGCAGGGACCAGCCGCCGCCGACGCGACTGAAGAGACCGAAGGGCCCAAAGAGCCCGATAAGCCCGGCGGACACTTCGCCGGCTCAAAGACGCTCGTGCGAAGCTGCTCGATCGAGACGACGGCCCACTGGAAAGCCTCGTCGAGCGATGCGTCCGGGGTCGAGATCGAGACGGCGTGGGCGAGCAGGTCCTTGTAGTGCCGCGCGTGTGCGGCGTAAAGCGACGGAAGGCCGGCGTCGAGCTCTGCAAGGCTCTGGGCCAGTGCGGCGCTGGTTGCCGACGCCGGATCCGTGCCCACTGCCATGAGGAGTGGAAACAGGCGGCCGTTGTCGCGCGCCGGATCGATGTGCAGGCGAAGCTCGACCGGGTGCACCTGGGGCCGCTCCTGGTAGGGCGTGAGGATGCCGGGCTCGGCCCCGGGGATGGTCACCGCGGCCGCGAGGTCCGGGTAGTCGGTATGCAGGATATACAGCCCGGCGGATGACCGGGCAGAGTGGAACGGGTGGGCTTCCCATTCGACGCCGGGCACGCCTTCGTTGCGGGCGGGCCACATCCACTGCAGGTCGGGCGTGAAGCGGAAGGTAAAGTCCGTGGGGTGCAGGCAGTCGAACTGGTAGAGGATCACGGGGCCCGTTCTCCACCCTGCGGCCCCCTCCTTCGCGGTGGCGCCGGCCGCAGGGGATTCGCCGCCAGGCGAGAACATGATCTGGCGGACCGTGAAGCCGAGGTGAGAGTACGTAATGATGGTGCGATCCGGGCGGACCTCGATTGAGGCGGCATGCTGGTTCACGTCGATCGGCACGGGGTAGCCGGCGATGTTGGCTTCGAGCGTGAGGTTGGAGAAGAGTTTGACGGGCAGAATCCAGGCTTCGAGAGAACCGTTCCGGCCGCCGAGCAGCACGCCGTGGGGCCCGGCGACCGTGAAGGGCATCTGCGGCTCCGCGCCGGCTCGCAGCACGGGGCCCGAGGTGTCGAAGGCGATCGGCGCGAGGGCCCTGAACTGCGGAACCGGAATCTGCGGAACCAGAATCTGCGCAACCAGGACCTTGGGCGTGACGGCAAGGAGACACACGAGCGGCAGAAGGCGGATCGAAAGTGGGTTCATGGCGCGTTTCGCGGTGCGTAGTTCATCCTTCACGCTTTGGGCGCAGATGACAAGAGCAGGCCGCGGGCGGATTGGGACACACCCGGATCCCGAGAGTCAGACTCGCCGGGGTGGTTGAAACCATTACCGCAGGTGAGCGCACTTTCTCAATTGACCCCGTTACACCAAACAACCCCCGAGCGAGAAGGGCGCCACACGCCGCATCATCGATGTGCACAGCCCGGCCAGCAGCACGGCCGCCGCATCCCTTCCTTCAGTTCCGAGCGCACCCTCTCGACATGCTGCCGCCTTGTCTCATCTTTCTTCACGGAGATGGTCCAGCAGATCCACTCGTTGCGCGCGAGCGGCGTTATGTCTTCCCAGGCCGCCAGTGCCTGCGCGTCCGACGCGAGCGCTTCTCGCAGATCCGCCGGAAGGTTATGGGCGACTCCACCGGAGATTCGAACCGTTGTCATAGAGTTATCCAGCACGCTGAGCATCGAGCATCTGATACGAGAGTACGACTCGTCGTTCACAGTTCATAGTAATCCGCCCAGGAACCGAGCCGAGGCTTTGGTCAACATTCGAGAAGCCCACTTATATAC
>JBATYG010000206.1:0-4904 GCA_049673945.1 Occallatibacter sp. | reverse complement strand
GAATCTCGATGTCGAGCTCGGTGCGTTTCTTCTCGGGCAGCTTTTTCGAATCCGTCAGGCCGCGAAAGCGCGTGCCGGGAGCGAGAATCACCGCGGCGGCGACGACGGGCCCGAACATGGGTCCGCGACCAACTTCATCGAGCCCGGCGATCGACTGTGCGCCGCTTTGGCGCGCGGCTCGCTCTAGCTTCCACCCGCAAACCGGGGCGCGGCCTGATGAACGCTTACGCGCACGCACGGTGACGGAGATGTCGGCCATGCAGACAGTATAGAAATGGCCGGCGCGGCGGTGCGGCATCGGCTGCGGAAAACGAGTGCGAAATCCAGTGTCTGCGCGGGGAGGGTCTCCGAAACGACTGGCTTCCCGTGCTTGCGGCGCATCCAAGCTAAGGCAGGGCAAAGACAGGGCAGAGACAGGAGATATCGACATGCTTGAGAAAGTGAAGCCGACGCATACGCAGCCCGGAGGCTTCCAGGGCGCGCCGGTGAATGACGATGACCTTGTGAACGACTCCCTGGGAACGGTGGATCCCGCCGACTCGACGGGCCTGGATGAAGAGAAGGAGACCGGCGACGCGAAGACCAATAACCAGGACACGCGCGAGGATTAAAACAGGGGTCAGGGCTCAGGGTTCAGGAGTCAAAAGACGGAGACGGGTGTCGGCAATCCCACAAAAAACAACCCCGGCGGTGTGCCGGGGTTGTTTAATTCCGGAATGGGAATGACGTTTACGCCTTGGCGGCGACGCGACCCACTTCCTTGAGGCGGGCTGCCTTGCCGCGGAGACCGCGGATGTAGAAGAGCTTGGCGCGGCGCACCTTGTAGCTGCGAATCTTTTCGATACGGTCAACGACCTTGGAGTTGAAGGGGAAGATGCGCTCGACGCCCTGGCCGAAGCTCATCTTGCGCACGGTGAAGGTGCCCTGGGGGCCATTATTAATGGCGATGACCAGGCCTTCGAAGGCCTGCAGGCGCTCTTTGTCACCCTCCTTGATCTTCACCTGGACGCGAATCTGGTCGCCGGGGACGAAGTTGGGGAGATCGGTGCGCTTGAGCTTATCTGCCAGGCGCTGCATAACTGGATGAATTGACATGGTTTCTTTCCTGCGTTGAACTCAGAATCTCAAGTTTACCAGAGAACAGGCCGGAACGCATAGCGGAAGGGCTTTCCAAACGGGCTAAACCGCGATAGGTTCGAGAGATGGACGAGAAACGCGAATTGTTGCGCCATACCTTGGCAACGGTCGCCTACCGCGCGGTACGCGCGCTTGAGGGAACGCCCGACTCGTTTGCCAGATTCAGCGGCACTGGAGGGCGGCAGCCGGCACAGTTACTGGCCCACATGGCCGATCTCTTCGACTGGGCGTTGAGCATTGCCCAGGGGCGCCAGCAGTGGCATAACTCCGAGGCCTTGCCCTGGCCCGCGGCGCAGGAGCATTTCTTTGCCTCACTCAAGGCGCTTGACGACTATCTCGCATCGGCCGAACCTGTGCATGGTTCTCTGGAGCGGTTGTTCCAGGGGCCTATTGCAGATGCGCTCACCCACGTGGGACAGATGGCGATGATGCGGCGGCTGGCGGGAGCGCCGGGGCGCGGAGAGAACATTCACGCCGCGGACATTGCCGTCGGCCGGGTGGGCGCGGACCAGGCTGAGCCCGTGCAGCCGTTTTAGGCTTTTTATCGCACGAAGGGAATGTAGGCCTTGACGCGGGAACGGTAGTCGATGAACTGCTGCCCGAAGCGGCCCTCGAGCAGACGGTCTTCGGCGTGGACCCTGATCTCAATGCCGATGAGGAAGAGCACGACGCCGGCAATCAATGACGGCCACCACGTGTAGGCGAGCCCGGTCGCAAGCAGCATACCCAGCATCGATGCGTAGATGGGATGACGGATCCATGCATAGGCTCCGGATTGCACCAGCTCGTGATCGGCACTGAGCGCGGCTTCGTAGCGCCAGTGCTTGCCCAGATGCCGCGTCGCGGCCCAGACGAGCAACACCGAGAGCGGCGCAAGCACCATGGAGAGGACGAGGCCGGGGATCCACTGCGCCTGCCCCCGGGGATGCACGTAGGCGAAGACGCAGGCGAATCCGAGGAAGTTCATGAAGATGCCCCAACGCGATGCGGGCGCCCTCACAACCTTCTGCTGCCCTTTGGCCTGCTTGCTGGGCTTCAAGAAAGCCAGTGACCAGGCAGCCCAGCAAACGCCTACCTCGATTAATGCAGCGATTTGCAATGTTGTCAGAATCATCTGTCACCTCCGCCATCCGAGCGAGAGCAGGAAGCGTTCGTCCTCGCTGCTGAGGGCGGCGCCCTCCAGCAGATCGGGGCGGTTGGCGAGCGTCTTGCGTAACTGCTGCTCGCGGCGCCAGCGGCGAATTTGCCGATGATCGCCATTGACCAACACCTCCGGTGTAGGAACTCCCTGAAAAATCGCGGGACGGGTGAAATGCGGGTAGTCGAGCAGGCCGCCGGCGCCGTGCTGCGAGCGGGGCACGCCTTCCTGGTCGGCGGTGATCTCGGTGTCCGCCACGCCGAAGCTTTCGAATTCGCCCGAGGCCTCATTGCCGAGGACGCCGGGCAGCAGGCGCATGACGGCGTCGGTGACGACGGCAGCGGCGAGCTCGCCGCCGCTCAGTACGTAATCGCCGATCGAGAGCTCGAGGTCGCAGTAGAGCTCGTTGATGCGCTCATCGACCCCCTCATAACGGCCGCAGAGCAGCACGAGGCGGTCGAGTGTGGCGAGCTCGCGGGCGAGGGGCTGATTGAACGGGCGGCCCTGGGCAGAGAGCAGGATGACGCGGGTTCCGTCGGAAGGGCTGCGTTGGCTTTTCGGCGGGATGCCGAGCGAGGCGAGAGCCTCAGCCAGCGGCTCGGGCTTGAGCACCATGCCCTCTCCACCGCCGAAGGGGCGATCGTCGACGGTGCGATGCCGGTCGTGCGTGAAGGTGCGGAGATCGTGCACGTTCGCGGTGAGCAGGCCGTCTGCCTGCGCGCGGCGCACGATGCCGTGTTCGAAGATGCCCGCGAAGAAGCCGGGAAAGATCGTGATAATCTCGAAGCGCATAGTCAACTGAATGATATAGGCAGGGCTTCCGGTAGCCGCCCGGATGTGCTTTACTGTTGGGCACACTCATGGCAGAGATCGAATCCTATCTGAATCGCTGGCTCTCGGCCGGCGTGCTCGACGCGGAGACCGCAGGCCGTATTCGCGATTGGGAATCCGGGCAGAAGCCCTCATCGGGCCTGCGCTGGCAGGGGATGGTCGCCCTGATTCTGGGCGCGCTGCTGCTGGCGAGTGGCGTTGTGCTCTTTGTTTCGGCGCACTGGGATGAGCTCGGCCCCATTGGACGTCTCACGCTGGTGCTGGCGATGGTGGCGGTCTTCCACCTCGTGGCGGCCTATGTGCGCGGGACGTATCGCGGTCTTTCGACGGCACTGCACGCCGTTGGTACGGCATCTACCGGTGCGGCGATTGCGCTGGTTGGCCAGATATTCAACATACAGGCGCACTGGCCGGGCGCGATCCTGCTGTGGGCGCTCGCCGCGCTCGCAGGATGGGCGCTGCTGCGCGACCAGGCGCAGCAGACACTGTCGCTGCTGTTGGTGCCTGCATGGCTGTTTTGCGAGTTTGAGTACGCCATGCGGCGCCACATCGGGCAGGACGTTTATCTCGGCCGGTTTCTCTTTGTGTGGGCCATTCTCTATCTCACGGTGTTGATCGGCTCAAAGCAAAGAGCAGCGCAGGGAATTTTGTTTGCCGCAAGCGCCATCGGCGCGGTCACGGGCACGGTGCTGATGCTCGAAAGCTGGGTTTCGTGGATGAATTGGCCGTTCGTGCCGTTACACGTCCGCAACTGGGGATGGCTGCTTATTGCGGTTGTGCCGCTCCTTATTGCCTTGACCCGCGCTGCGAGGAGCCTCATTCCGGTTGCAGCGGCGATCATCTTTTCGGTCGTGCTGCCGTGGTGCAATCACACGTGGGTCTTGCATTATCAAGGCGTCGGCCGCCAGGTTGGCTATACCCAAAGCGAGCCAAATGTGTTCGCGCATCTGCTGGCCGCAGCCTTCGCCGTATTCATCATCTGGTGGGGCGTGCGCCAGACAAGCAAGGCGCTGGTGAACTTCGGCATCGTGGCATTCGCGATTACAGTCACCTGGTTCTACTTCAGCCATATCTTCGACAAGGTTGGCCGCTCGCTCGGGCTGATCGGTATTGGCATCCTGTTCCTGGCCGGCGGCTGGGCGCTCGAGCAGATGCGCCGGCGGCTGATTGCGCAGATGCCGTCGCGGGAGGCGCAATGAAACTGTCAAAGGCCTCTGTAGCAGTGGTGGTGATTCAACTTCTGCTGGTCGGCTCGATTGCGGCCAAATACTACTATCAGCGCGCGACATGCCCCCGCGTCTGGACACGTGCCGCGATGTACGATCCCGAGCTGATGATGCGCGGGCGGTACCTGAGCATGCAGTTGCAGGTGGACGGATGCGGGAGCGCGCTTCCGTTTGCAGTGCAGCCGAGGATTCCCGGGGTGGTTGGGCGTGTTCCCCGGGGCGGCGGCTTCACCCTCACTGCGCCCATCTACACGGCAAGAATCGGCGTGAAAGACAACCAGCTTGCGGCCGCGCGCATTCCGGAAGATGGCGATCTTTCCTCGGGAGAACAGGTCTCCCTGGCGCCGGGCCAATCCTGCGATGCAATCCGGCTGTTCGAGCCGGTCGCCTTCTACATTCCGGAAAAGGCGGTGAGTCCGCTGCCGGTCCAGAAAGGGCAGGAGCTTTGGGTCGAAGTGACGCTTCCGCGCAAAGGCCCGCCTCGTCCAATTCAACTGGCGCTCAAGGATAACGGCAACTGGAAGCCGTTGGCGTTCCAGTAAGGTTCATCCCGCGGTGTTCAGATCGACCAA
>JBATYG010000205.1:0-8374 GCA_049673945.1 Occallatibacter sp. | reverse complement strand
AGCCATTGCAGCGCGGGCCAGTCTGGCGTGGGCTTCAGCGGATGCAGCTTCACGGTTTTAATGAGGGCAATCGCGGCCGCCACATTGCCATTCACCGGCAACGAACGGAAGCCGATCAGCATCGTGTTCGAGGGTGAATACGCGGCGCGATATTCCGCCGGAGGCTTCTCCTTATAGCCAGGCGGCAAAAACACGACCTTGTCACCCTTGCCCGCTGACGGCCCCGGAAGCCCGAGATCGGCGATCCACTGCTGGTTGATATCCATCGCAATGCAAATCAGTGGTCCCGGAGGCAGCTCCACGACAATCGGTCCGTCGCTCAGGTCGATTAACCCCGGCGCATACGGCGTGTCCGAATTGAGGGTAAAACCCACATGTTTCGGTTGGCTTTCGAGCGTTCCCCACACTCTGTTCGGCACAATTCCAAGCTGTTCGTTCCCCTTGAAAATCGCGGCTCCCGAAACCGTGGGATAAAAGAAGCGGTACGCCTCCACCGCGCGATTCAGATCCGCATCGTCATAGGCCTTCTGCGCCGTCGCTCCCGCTGGATAACCGCGCTCAAAGGTGTAGCCCGTTGCTGCTCCCTCATGCTCAGTGTTCTGCACGGCACTTTCCTGCCTGCATCCGGCCAATACACCTGCTGCCATCAGAACCGCCATCGTCCATCTCTGGCTTGATCTCCGCATCGCATCTCCTCCGTGCCCTCCTCTTCGAGCCGCCACAAGACACTTCGCGCAACAGCGGGCAAACGAAAAAGCTGCCTAGCCCGCGATGAACGCAGGCCGCCCTTCTTCAGTCCTCTCCGGGATACCACGCCTCGATATCCCGTTGTAACTGTCAGAACTGTCAGGTGCGCAGCGCACGAAAAAGAGACACAGTATTCAGGGAGGCGACGCTCGAGGTTGTTCCGGTTGAACATGGTCCGGTTGAGCGATGCGCGATCTCAACGATCGCATCTAATCGCATCTATCTGTCTCTGTCGCCGGACGCCGCCAGAAAAGCGGAGACACTGGGAAGATATCTGCCGCCCATCACGAAAGCCGGATAACGCACGTTGCGGTGGCACCTTCTTTGGCCTGCCGCGAACGATGAACAGCAACGGTGAACCATACACTGAAAATCGACATAAGCGTTCTCGCGGTCACTCTGGGCGCCGCACTCTTCTGCTCCGCTCAGGGCCTGAGCCCACGCGCCTATGTCGTTGCGCCCAGCCATTGGAACGCGGTCACGCTTACCTATTCCCTGCAGGACGGCGACGTCGTTTTCGATCCTTCGTTTCCAATTCAGAACGCGCATGGCCGCATCGGCAACGAGCTCTTCACACTCTTTCACTCGGTCGATTTCTTCGGGCGATCTTCGAATATCAACATCACTCTTCCGTACGCGGTCGGTCACTTCAACGGCGAGGTCAACGGTGTCGAGGAAAAGCTCTATCGCTCAGGGTTAGCTCCGCTCGTTGCCCGATTTTCTGTCAATGTCCTCGGCGCGCGCTCGATGCAGCCGCGGGAATTTGCGGAGTGGAAGCAGAAGACTCTCATCGGCGTAAGCCTCACAGTACAGGCACCAACTGGCCAGTACGATTCTTCACGCCTGGTCAACATCAGCAACAACCGCTGGGCGTTCAAGCCCGAGGCAGGCCTCTCCCGCCGCTGGGGCAAGTGGGTTCTCGATGCTTATGGTGCAGCGTGGTTGTTTACGGCCAATGACAATTATTGGAGCAACGCTCCGGGCACCCATCCTCCAAATCGTCAGACTCAGAATCCAATGGGTGCCACCGAACTCCACCTCAGCTACAACATAACGCCTCGAGCGTGGGTCTCGATCGACGGCAACTACTGGTATGGAGGAGCCACCAGCGTCAACGCCATTCAAACGCCCACAACTCTGCAGGCGAACTCGCGCCTCGGAGGCACCGCCGCCATTCCGATAACAACCCACCAGTCGATCAAACTCAGCTACAGCGGCGGCGCGTACATCACTTTCGGCGGCAACTTCCAAAACCTCTCACTCGCCTGGCAATACTCCTGGAGCGGCCGCCCCAGGTAGCCCAAACCCGTTCTTACATGGGGCCGTTTCACGCGGCAAGAAACACGAGCGGCTTGGCAGTCTCAAACTGGCTTGCCACATTCCCCGCATAGGTTTTTCCGCCGGCCATCGTGAGCTTCTTCACCGGCGTACCGCTCGAAAAGTTCAGTTCCGCCAGCGGAATCCAGAACACATTTGGGCTCGTCGCGGAATCGAAGCAGTACAGCTTCTCTTTATGGTCCGCCACCGTACGCCACAGCGTTGAGGAAAGATTCGGCTTCTCGGGGTCTGTAATCCCCAGCGGCACACTCACCGCGCGCATCACGCTTAGCACCGCCGCCATGGCCTGAAAGTAATACTGCCCGCCCGGCACGGCTGAGATCGTCTTCGGATCCATCTCTTTCGGAATCGCATCAATCAGAAACGACGCGCGCACAAAGCGGTCGGCCGCATTGATCGACCCGGGCAGAAAAGCAAGCGGGTCCACATTCTTCCAATATGCGCGGATCGCCAATTGCTGATCATACGTCGGAGAATTTGTCATCACCACGTGTTCTTTACCGTGATAGATCACGAGTTTGCCGCCGATATATTGAAAAATCGCTGAATCCCCCTCCCGATCGGACAGCGACAGGTGCAGTTGCCCCCGCTTCCCGTTCGGCAACACCGCCGTCACCAACTGGAACGGCTCTGCGCGCAGCACTTCGACCGCCTCCGCCACCGTTCGAAAGTTGTCCAGCGCATACTGCGCCCAGGTGGATATTGAAATCGTCGGCCTTCCTTTCTTCGGCGTGCCGTATTCCGATTCGGCCAGGTACAGCAGATTTGCCGCCAGGCCTTCTTCGTTCATCCCATCGGCAATCCCTGATTCATAGCCTGAGATTCCGATGCTTCCATACTTCGACGTCCATCTCAGGCTGTCCGATTTCGCGGCTCCATCGCGCGCCGCGCCTCGCGGAAACAGCCATGCATTGGAGTGCATATCTTCGACCCAGTCCATCGTTCGTCCCGTGATGACCATGCCACCGGCGCCTTGATACAAAGCCCTTGTGCACATCTGCTGTCTACTCCTTATTCGGGCGAATACGTAAATGAAAAGGCGCGGACCGCTCTGGCCCGCGCCTTTGTTGATCGCGCTGTGAACTGAGAGTTATGAACCGCGAACCGTCTTTATCACTTCCCTGTCGCCAGGTTCCTCGGAGACTTCGCTTCCAGTTGCGACAGCAGGCCATGCGCCGCCGCAGGCGGCTTCACATGCCCCGCAAAGATCTCCGGCCCGGAAATCTTCTTGCCGTAGAGCTTTTCGTTGTCTCCGTCGTCGGGCCCCAGCGACGTGCCTGACAAAGACACACCGCCAAAGACGCCCTGCGAACGGCTGTATGAGAGCATCTGTGCCTGCATCGTCGCCGTGGTCGCGGCCTCCGCGTTGCGGCCCACCGGACCCGCCGCGATGCTTGCTTCGGCTCCCAGTTTCGCCCGGCCCTTCATCACTGACCGTGCGCCGTCGTCATTCATTACCAGGATCACGAAATCCGTAGCCTGGCCGCCGGCCTGGAAGCCGAAGCTGCCGCCCGACGACTGCATCATGATCGGCGCGCCCCACCTGCCATTGAAATGCTGGCCGCTGCGGCATACCATTACGCCCTTGCCGTACTGCGCTCCTACAAGAAACGCTGCTTTTTTCACGCTCGGCAGAATGACGATGCACGAGGCCTTGTTCAGAAGACTGACCGGCAGCCCACTAGAAGCGTTGGCCAGGTCTCTGAACACTTGCGATGCACTGGTAAGCCGTTGATCCACGTCCTGGGACTGGGCCCAAAGTGCGGTTGCGGTTAATGCGGCGGCAGCAGCAAACGTCAGACTCCACCGCACAAACCTGCGAAAACTTGCCTCTTTCGACATTACGATCTCCTTTCAGCAAAAAAAACCGTGCGCAGCACCGGAGCTCTCCGGTGCCGCCGCACAGATTTAACAAGAATCTACTTGCCGGTTGACAGGTTCTTCGGCGACTTTGCCGTCAGCTCCGCAAGCAGCGGCTCCGCGGCCGGAGGCGCCTGCACGTCTCCGGCAAAGATCTGCTCGCCCGAAACCTTTTTCCCGTAAACCTTCTCGTTGTCGCCGTCATCGGGTCCCAGCGAGGTGCCGGAGAGCGAAACGCCGCCAAAAACGCCCTGGGCGCGGCTGTAGGACAGCATCTGCGCCTGCATATTGCCTGTGGTTGCCGCCTCGGCATTGCGTCCCACCGGACCCGCCGCGATGCTTGCCTCGGCGCCAAGCTTTGCCTTGCCCTTCATCACGGAGCGCGCGCCGGCGTCATTCATCACCAGAATGACGAAGTCCGTCGACTGACCGCCGGCCTGCAAGCCAAAGCTGCCGCCGCTCGATTGCATCATGATCGGCGCGCCCCAGTTGCCGTCGAAGTTCGCTCCGCTGCGGCAAGTCATGACGCCCTTGCCGTACTGGCCGCCGACGATAAAGCCGGCTTTCTTGACCGAGGGCAGAATGACGACGCAGGCAGCCTTGTTCAACAAGTTGATAGGCAGGCCATTCTCTCCCGCATTCGCGAGTTCCTTGAATACTTGACCGGCCTCGGTAATTCTGTCACTTGGATCATCGGCGCGCGCCAGCAGCGGTGCAGAACAAAATGCGGCAATGAGCAGGCTCGTCAGCATCTTCGACTGCGTGGGCCGGGAATTCATCCGAAGCTTCAACATAATAAGTCCTCCTTTAAAGGTGTTCGGGGAGAAACACACGCACTCGCCATACCTCCGCCGGGCTGCGGTGGCGGAAACGGGGGGCGCACAAACAACGGTCCGCAATGGTTCGGAGTCCAAATTCGGGTGGAAAGTTGTTTCCATCTCAAGAAAATGCTTTTGACGGCGCAATTTTGTGCCGGAAGGCAACCTCAGCGGGTTCCGCGCGATGGTCCAGAAGGTGAAAGTTCCCGCTAGAAACTGCGGGGCATCGTTGTCCAGATCGGAGGATTGCACCGTGAGGAGCGACGGGGGGCGGGGCGATGCTGACGGCTGGCGTTGATGGAGCGCGATTTCGCGTCCGAAACCTGTGGCATTGCCACAGGAACTCGTGATATATGTGGTAACGCCACAGGAGGAAGCCGAGTGCGATCCAAACTAGACCTACTGCAGGGAACGCTCGACCTTATGGTTCTGCAGACGCTGACCGCGATGGGAACTCTGCATGGGTACGGTATTGCGCGGCGGATCGAACAGGTTTCGGGCAACGAAGTGCTGCTGAACCAGGGCACGATTTATGCATCGCTTGTGCGGCTCGAGCAGCGGGGCTGGATCAGCTCCCTCTGGGGGCTCTCGGGGAACAACCGGAAGGCAAGGTTCTACTCCATCACCGTGTCAGGCCGCCGCCAACTGGCCAGCGACGCCAAAGAGTGGCAGCGCCTGACCGGGGTGATGGACCGCCTTTTCGCGATGAGCCCGGATGGGCAACAAAACGGAGAAGGAGAGCCGGCATGAGCAGCCTGCGGCGCGCCTGTGAGAGGACCAGCGCCTTCTTTCGCAAGCGCGCTCTCGATGCGGAGCTCGACGCGGAGATGGCTGCGCACCTCGAGATGGCGATCGAGGAAAACCTCGAGCGCGGGCTGGCTCCCGAGGAAGCCCGGCGGCAGGCGCTTGCACGCTTCGGTGGCGTCACACAGGCAAGAGAACATCATCGCGAGACAAGAGGACTTATGACACTCGACATTTTTCTGCGGGACCTGCGCTACACGTTCCGTACGCTCTTGCGCGATCCGAGCTTCACGATTGTCGCGGTTCTGATTCTAACCCTTGGCATCGGGGCGAACGTGGCGGTTTTCAGCGTGGTGAACACGCTTCTGCTGCGGCCGCTGCCCTTCTACAATTCGGACCAACTGGTCTGGATTGCGCCGCCGCCCGCCAAATGCGGCCTCTCCTGCGCGACGTATTCCACGGATGCCTACGATCAGTTCCGCAGCCTCACGCGCTCATACCAGGATGTTACGGGCTATTTTGCCTTTTCAAGCGCGGACAACCTGAGCCTCAAGGTTGGCAACGGCGCGCCGGTAACAGCCACCAGCATTGATGTGATTCAGAACTTCTTCGGGGTGCTTGGCGTGCAGCCGGCGATGGGCCGCGCGTTTACGGCGGAGGATGCGCGCGATGGCGCGGCGCCTGTGATCCTCATCTCGAATGCGTGGTGGCGGCGCCAGTTCAACGGCGATCCCAACATCGTGGGCAAGGCTTACGACATGAATGGCCGGCAGACGACGATTATCGGCGTGCTGCCCGTCTCGTTTGATTTTGGCGCTGTTTTCGCGCCCGGCACAAAAGTTGATGCGATCACGCCGCTCGACCTGTATGGTCCGCCGCGAGACTGGGGCAATATCATCACCATGATCGGCCGGCTCAAGCCCGGCGTCACGATGCCGCAGGCCGTGAGCGAAGCGGCCATCGTCGCCCCGAAGCTGTGCTGGAGCTTCAAGCGCCCGCAGACTTGTGGTTCCTATAAGGACGCCGTGGTTCCAGTTTCGCTCAAGGGCTATGTCTCCGGGCGGCTTCACCGTTCGCTGATTGTTCTCTGGTGCGCAGTCGGAATGATTCTGCTGATTGCCTGCGTCAACCTCTCGAACCTGCTGCTTGCCCGCGCCGCAGCCCGCAGCAAAGAGTTCGCCATGCGCGGCGCCCTCGGCGCGAGCCGGGGCCGCATTGTCCGCCAGCTTCTCACGGAGAGCTTTGTGCTTTCCGCTGCCGGAGCTGTCGGCGGACTCCTGCTCGCCTTTGTCGTGGTTTCGTGGCTCGCGCACCAGGGCGCGATCGCTCTGCCGCTGCTCTCGACGCTGCGCATCGATACGGCGGCGCTTGGCTGGACGGTTCTCATTGCCGCGCTTGCCGCCGTCCTCTTCGGACTTGTCCCCGGCCTGCGCATCGCCTCCGGCAATCTGCTGGAGACTCTCAAGGACTCGGGCTCCGGCTCGGGACTCGGCCGCAAACACGAGCGCACCCGCTCCATCCTCGTCGTCTCTGAAGTCGCTCTCGCCTGCATGCTCCTGGTCGGCGCGGGACTACTGCTGCGCAGCTTTGTCAACGTGCTCAACGTCGATCTCGGCTTCCAGCCCGAACGCGCCGCTTCCATCAAAGTCACCTACGACGACGGCGGCAATGTTCCGGGCGCAAAGGACTCCGACGTCATCGCGCGCCGCACAGCCATCTTCCAGCAGACCATTGCCCGCGTCGGCGCTCTCCCCGGCGTTGAAGCCGCCGGCATCTCGGACTATTTACCGCTTGGCCAGAACCGAGCGTGGGGAACCCCCTGGCCCAAAGGCATCAAATTTCCTGATAAGGCGCCGGCCGGTCCCCTTGTCTATGTGATCTCACCCGGCTACTTCCGTGCGATGGGCACGCCGGTCCGCGGACGTGACTTTACGTGGGACGACGGCCCGAAAAGCACTCCGGTGGTGGTGATCAGCGCCACCTTTGATCGCTATATCAGCGGCGTCGCTCAATGGCCTACTGCCGTCGGCCACACGCTGACCAACCTCAACGCCCCAAACGGAGAAGGCGTGGTGGTTGGTGTCGCCGATGATGTGCATGAAGAAAGCGTCGATGGTGAAACCGGCTGGCAGATTTACTATCCTGCCACGCAGGCCCAACCCTCCGCAGCAGAACTCGTCATCCGCAGCAAGGTGCCGCAGGAGGCTCTCGGCGGAACGGTTCTGCGTGCTTTGCGCGAACTGAATCCGCAACAGCCCGCGGCTGAATTCAAGCCCATCAAGCTGCTCGTCAACCACGCTGTCTCCGGGCGCCAGTTCTTCATGCTCCTGGTGGCGTCGTTTGCCGCGCTGGGGATGGTGCTGGCCGCTCTCGGGATCTACGGCGTCATCTCGTATTCGGTGACGCGGCAGACGCAGGAGATCGGCATCCGCATGGCCCTTGGAGCGTCCGCTGCCCATGTGCGGCGACGCATCCTCGTGAGCACAGTCCGGCTTGCACTGGTGGGTGTCGCGATCGGGGCCATTGCGTCGCTGCTCACCGCAAAGTTGATTGCGTCGCTTCTTTTCGGAACCTCACCGTGGGATCCCGTTACCTACGTCGCCATGGCGGTTGCGCTGCTCGCGGTTGCGGCCGTCTCGGGTTACGTTCCGGCGTTGCGCGCTTCGCGCATCAACCCGATGACAGCTCTGCGCGCGAATTAGCGGGAGGTGCGACGCGACGTTGGGGTCAGCGGGCGCCGGCGGGTTGCGAGCCGATCTGGGTGCCGATGACTTCGCCGGAGATGACGATTTCGACGCGGCGGTTTTTCTGGCGGCCGGGGACGGTGGAGTTGTCGGCGACAGGATTGCTGGGGCCGTAGCCCTGGG
>JBATYG010000204.1:0-6873 GCA_049673945.1 Occallatibacter sp. | reverse complement strand
CCGCTAGAGAGATCCGATTTGGCGTCATCCCATTTCCACGCCTGCGCACCCGTCACCTGGATTGGTCCGGCGTAGGGAACGCTCGCAGCGCCATCCGAGCCGAAGAACTTCAATCCCGCGTCGAAGCCTCCATAATTACCGAATTGCGTGGATGCGAACGAGAAGTGAACGTCGTTCGGATACGTGAAGATCACCTGATAGTTATCCCAGCAATCGCCAAAGTGTGTCAGCACGTTGCGCCCGCCCGTAGCCACGGCCTTCAGCGGCCGGGCGCCCAGGATCCAGTTGCAGAGGTCGATAATGTGAATGTTCTGTTCAACGAGGATGTCGCCCGACAGCGCGCGATCCCATAACCAGTTACGCAAGCGGTATTCGTCTTGCGAAATGCCCGGATGCGTCTTTTCAGTTGACGCGGGCGCGTTATAGTTGCCGGCCACGGAGGCAATCTTGCCCAGCGAGCCATTCTTGATCCGCACCGCAATCGCCGCGATAGGTGGCGCGTCGCGGCACTGAAAGCCTACATCGACGCTCTGGTTTGCCTTCACGCGCTTGGCGATCTCAAGCGCCTGTTTTGCCTGCGCCACGTCGATGCCCGTCGGCTTCTCGCAATAGACGTGCTTGCCCGCGGCCACCGCAGCTTCAAGATGCTGCACATGAAAGAAAGGCGGCGTTGAGATCTGGACCATATCGATCGTCGGCGATGCTGCGACCTCTTCAAAGGCGTGCGGCCCGCGAAACAGCGCCTTGGCATCAATTGCTGAACGCCCAAGCGACGCATTGACCTCGTTGAAGTGGTCGTGAGCCGCCGCAAGCTGATCCGCAAAAAGATCGGCAAGCGCCACCACCTGTGCCGAAGTATTCTTCGAAAACGAGGTGGCAACAGCCGTGCCGCGATTGCCGCACCCCAGCAGGCCAAGGCGGACTGCCGAGTTGGCCTCATAGCCGAAAACAGTGCGGCTCTTCAACAGCAGCAGGGTCGAGCCGATCTGAGCGCCCGCCTGAACAAATTCCCGTCGGTTCATAGATCCTCTTGGTTTGGTCTTGAATCTCCCGCAGATCAGCCGCCTAGTACTTCCTTGAGGATGCCTTCGAGATACACCTTCTCCTTGCGCACATCCTCGATCTGTTGCGGGCCTGAGGTTTCGCGCTCGATTGTAATCGCGCCCGCATAACCAAGCCGGTGAAGTTTTGTGAAGACAGCACGGAAGTCCACCAGGCCTTTCCCGATCAGCACTTCTTCGCCAAGTTTGTTCGGGTTCGTTGGCCACCGGCCATCTTTGGCGTGCACGCTGCGAATGTGCTTCCCGAGAATGTCGACTGCATCAACCGGGTTGGCTTTGCCGTAGAGAATCAGGTTGGCAGTATCCAGACCGACCGCGAGATTCGGCAGACTCACATCGCGAATCATCCGCGACATGGTGGTTGGCGTCTCCTGTCCCGTCTCCATCAGGAAATACTGCCCGTTGCCTCCGCAGTGAGAAGCAACCGTGTGAATTGCCTCGACAGCCGGAGCATAGAGCGGATCGGCGGGATCCTCCGGGATAAATCCGCAATGTGTCTGCACCTGCGAAATATCCAGCAATCTGGCGAAGTCCGATACCTGTCGGAGAGCATCGATACGTGCGGCCCGCGTTGCCGGAGGCACCAGGCCGATCGTGGAGGGACCGCGAAGAAAATTCCACTCGAGCGGTGGCGGACCAACAACCTCTACGGTCGTCGCGACGAGCCCATACTTCGCGAGTAGGGTGCGCAGTTGTGCGGCTGCCGCCGGCGTGAACCGGTTGATATAGGCATCGAGCGAAAGAAAACAACTTGTAAACCCAAGCTCGTGCACGCGACGGATCGTTTCCTCAGGCGCGGCAAATGGGCTGATGAGCAGGCCGAGCGACATGGGGGTCGGTTGAGATGGAGCCTGGGAGCGGGCAAATCGTTGCGAAGCAAGCGCGGCAGATGCGACACCGATAAACGTGCGCCGGTTCATGAGAAAAGGAATCCCTTCATTGCGAACGGGCGCAGTTCTGCGGAATCAGGTGCACTTGTTTGCGCCGATGCGCAAATCTAATTGTTTTGACGTGAGTTCTGCAAGGCGGGGTGCAGCGCTCCAGGTTCCGGGGCGCAATCGTAAATCCCGCTGTGCCAGTCTCCGCGCGGCTCTACGCCTCGGTCAGTTGCTCTTCAGGACTAAGCCGGCGCTCGTTCACGATCAGCGAAACGCGATTCCGATTCGCCACCGGATGCGGGGTGTCGGTCTCTTCCGAAATCAGCGCCTCGGCCAGCAGGCTCTCCATGAGCGAGCTGTCCCAGCGCCTCAAAACGGTATCGACAAGCAGGCGGAAGTCTGAGGCAAAGGTAGCACGGGCCGTGTACTCCTGGTCCATGGCGTGCTTGATCGGCAGGATGACGCTGTTGTAATAGCCATTCAGATCACCCACCGGCAGCCGCGCGAGAATGGCTTCTTCGCGCGCGAAAGCGATTGTCGCGGCGCCCGTGATTCCCGGTCGCGATCCAAGCTCACTTAGTTGATGAATCGGAAGCTTGGGACGGGGCCCCACCAGGCTCATGTCGCCGATCAAAACATTCCACAGCTGTGGCAGCTCATCCAGTTTCCATTTCCGCAGAAACCGTCCGATCGGCGTGAACCGCTGATTGGCGGCCGTCGTCACTGCCTGGTGCGCGCTGTCAGAGCAGTGCGTCAACGTCCTGAACTTGACGATGGTGAAGACACGGCCATGGCTTCCCATGCGCCTTTGCAGGAATAAGACGGGACCACTTGAGGTGAGTCGAACAGCGAGTCCAATCACCAGAAACAGCGGAATCAACACCGGCGCCAGCGGAAGAATGCAGCAGCAATCGAAAAGCCTCTTGGCATACGAGCGGGCCCACGGGCTCACGCGCCCTTCAACAAGGTGTATCGAGTGCCGCAATTGGAATGAAGGCGTGCCGTCCGAAGCTTGCCGATGGCAACCGTCGGCCCATCTTTGCGAAATCGATTCGGCAAATCGTGAATCTTGTGCGGCAGTCACAAGGGACTTCGGACTCAATGCAGCCTCCACAGGGTGAACAAGCTCCAATTTCCATTCGCAGGAAGGAACGTGGCCATGCTTGCTGTGATCCCGTTTGCGTCAGCTCAACTTCCAACCGACGGCTTTTTCATTGAGGTTTGGTCTTTAGACGCATGTGCCTTCAACTGAGGCCTGTTTTTTAGCCAGAATCGTGGTTGGCTCTGGCTGCAAACCCGTTCGACGATATATCCGGGGCAACAAATTCAGTCATGCGGGCAACGTCACTACGACGACCTTGATAGCGCACTTTCAAGAGGATAGCAGAGAATCGCCGGGGCGGTTCCACAGAAAATGCGCGAAACCGCGCACGTTCCCGAAAACAGCCCATCAATTGCCGTTTTTCCAATTCGGAATCATGATGCATATCTGGTCAAATTAAATCTTGTCGAGTGCAGGACGATGCTGCTCCGCGTGAGGCGCATCACTCCGCTCGCCCCGTGCGGATGCGACTACACATTTGGACTCAGTTTCAGGACGAAAGGGTTTCTTTGGCGTAGTTTATTCTTCGCTATTACCTGATCGACTATTGATGTGAAAGATACGCCAACGATTACGCCAGGCTGGCTTAGTTATCTCAAGGATTCTCATCCCCGCGTCGCGGGCCGAGCTATCGCGGTGCGCGTGCTAGACTTATCGCCTATGCTCCCTTCTGCTCGATAGGCAGAAGTGCCGCGGCCGGTAATTCCGGCTTCGGCCACAGGAATTTCGCGTCACTTATACAAATGGTCAATCGCCTCACTCTTTTTTTGATTGCGCTCCTGGCGGTCTCCGCCGCCGGCGCCCAGCAGCAGTCGCAAGGCGGTTATTCGGGCGCGACTGACAATTCAAACACCTGGGATTGCTCTGATCCGCTGCTTGCAACAAGTCCTCAATGCGCGGGGCAGGGTGCTGGTGCCGAGGAGTCGGGCCAGTACTCGCTCGGTGGAGCTCAGCTTCGGCCGTCGGCGGGCTTACTTTCCGGCGGGCCGCAGATCGCGCCCGGGCAGACCTATTCGGATCAGGAGTCTCTATCGCGGCAGGCCTCGACTCGCAACCGGGTACTTGGTCGCATTCCCTTACCGCCCGAGCCTTTAACGGAATTTCAGAGGTTCGTAGCGTCGACCATGGGGCAGGTTCTGCCCATCTTCGGCGCCAGCCTCTTTCGCGACGTACCTTCCACCTTTGCTCCGTTGGACAACGCTCCGGTGCCCCCCGATTACATCATTGGGCCAGGGGACGAGCTCAGGATTCGCGTCTGGGGCCAGGTGAACTTTCAGTCGAATGTGCGCGTCGATCGCGCCGGAGAAATCTACATCCCGGTCTCGCAAATTGGCCCCGTGCATGTCGCCGGACTCCCATATTCAGAGTTGCAGCAACATTTGCGAGATGCCGTTGGCCGCGTCTATCGCAACTTCGATTTGCTTGCCGATGTAGGCCAGATTCGCGCCATCCAGATCTACATTACGGGGCAGGCCCGCCGTCCCGGCATGTATACCGTGAGTTCACTCAGCTCGCTTGTGGATGCATTGTTTGTCGGCGGCGGCCCATCGGTTCAGGGATCCCTGCGCAGCATCCAGCTGCGTCGCGGCAGCGAGACGGTTACCCAGTTGGATCTCTACGACTTTCTCATTCGTGGCGACAAATCGAAAGATGTGAAGCTGCTTTCCGGCGACGTCATTTTCATTCCTCCTGTCGGTGCACAGGCTGCGGTAACCGGCAGCGTGCGCAGTCCGGCGATCTACGAACTCAAGCCCCATGAGTCGCTGGCCGACCTTATCGCCGACGCAGGCGGGGCATCCACCGTTGCATCCGATGCGCGCATATCGATCGAACGGATCATCAATCACAGCGAGCGCCATGCGATGGAGGTCGCCTACGATGCGCAAGGGCTGGGCACGGCGGTTGCTGACGGAGACCTGGTCCGTGTCTTCTCGATGGTGCCCAAATACAACCAGACCGTGACCTTGCGCGGTAACATTGCGAATCCCGGCCGCTTCGCCTGGAAAGCCGGAATGCGCGTCAGCGATCTGATTCCGGACAAGGAATCGCTCTTAACGCGCAACTACTGGTGGAAGCGTACGCAGCTGGGATTGCCCGCTCCGGACTTTGAACCAACCGAAGGGTTCTCGCAAATGCGTCAGCCCCTCGACAACAACCCGGTTACGCTGCGTCCATCCGATACGTCACGCGGATATGGGCAGCAGAACCAGTGGGCGCTCCCTCAGGACCAGAACGGCTATTACGCGGGCGCCCAGCAGAATCAGTACGATCAGTACGGAAATCAGTATCCGCAGGCGGGCACGGTGCCGAACCAATACGGCCAGCAACCCAGCCAGTATGGAACATCCCCCGATCAATCTCAGTATCAATACGGCACGCAGTCGCAGTTGCCGGCCCAGCAAGGCCAAATGGGCATGCAGCAGGGGCCAACGCTCTCTGCGCAGCAACGTGTCGCAACTACTTCCCTGGGAGCCGAGCAAGGCGAGCTGTCTTCCCGCTTGTCGCGAAACACCCCGCGAACGGAGATTCGCCTCGATGTCCCCGAAATCGATTGGGATTATGCGGTCATCCAACGCCTAGATCCCGACACGCTGAAGACCATTCTGCTTCCATTTGACCTTGGCAAGCTCGTGCTGCAGCATGACGCCTCGCAGAACCTGGAGTTGCAGCCAGGCGACGTGATTTCGATCTTCTCTGAAGCCGACATTCGCGTGCCGATTGGGCAGCAGACGAAGCTGATCCGGCTCGAGGGTGAGTTTGCTCACGCCGGTCTGTATACGGTTCGGCCCGGGGAGACGCTGCGCGAGTTGGTTGAGCGGGCAGGTGGCCTCACCCCGAACGCCTATCTCTATGGCTCGGAGTTTACCCGCGAGTCGACACGACTGGTCCAGCAGGCGAGGCTCGATGAATACATTCAGAACCTCGACATGCGCATGCAGCGCAGCAACCTTGCCCTGGCGGCTACCGGAGGGGGGGGACAGCCTGACGTTACGGGGCGCACATACGCGCAAAACAGTGAGCGCGACCTGGTGGTCCGGCTGCGGCAGCTGCGCGCGACGGGACGAATCGTACTCCAGTTCAAACCAGACACTGTAAGCACCACGGGTTTGCCCGACATAACGCTCGAAGATGGCGATCGGTTCGTTATTCCGCCTGTGCCGGCAAGCGTAAATATCGTTGGAGCCGTGAACGATCAGAACTCATTCCTGTATGCGCGTGACAGCCGCGTCGGCAGGTATCTTCAGATGGCCGGCGGCCTCACACGCGATGCAGACCGGAAACGCGAATTCGTGATTCGCGCCAATGGAGAAGTGGTTGGCTACGACGCGACCAAGGGCGTCTGGGGCAGCGAATTCAATAACCTCGCCTTATTTGCGGGAGACACGATTGTGATTCCGGAAAAGACATTCAAGCCGCCATTGGTGCAAGGCTTCCTCCAGTGGTCGCAGGTCTTCTCGCAGCTCGCTCTGGGCTCTGCGGCAATCGCCGTGTTGCAATAAACAGGCTGACCGCGTGATCGCGTCTTTACTTTCCCGATTCAGAAGGCGGGTTAACTATTCGCGGCCTACTGCGCAGGGCATACGCAGGCTTCTATCCAGTCGCAAAGAATGTGGCCGCAGAGGATGTGCGCCTCCTGAATGCGGGCAGTATCTTCTGACGGTGCCCGCAGGATGGCGTCCGCCTTGTTCACGAGCGCGCCTCCGCGGGATCCGGTAAACGCCACGGTGAATGCGCCGATCTGTTTCGCTGCTTCGATCGCCGCGCAAACATTTGCGCTGTTGCCCGATGTCGAGATTCCCACGACCACATCGCCGGGCGAGCACAATGCTTC
>JBATYG010000203.1:0-7059 GCA_049673945.1 Occallatibacter sp. | reverse complement strand
GTCTGAAGATAGAACAGGCAGTCGGCATGATCCCCCTGAGAAGAAAAGATATCCTTGGGGTTGACCCTAATGATTTTTCGTCCCGGCCCCGCGGTCGCGAGGTATGTGTTTGTACTGAACGGTTTCTCGCGCATTTGAGGCATAACCAAGCATCGCACCGCAAGCGGCGACAGTCTGTGCCATCTAGCTCAGTCGCCCTATGGCGCTAATCCCCACATTATCCGAGGCAGAACAGAGCGCCGACCTCAAAGATCACAGCCGGCGCTTCAGCAGACAGGCGACGCGATGCTGCGCGCATGGGAAAGCGAAAGAAAGCCTGTGACGCGTTCACGGAGGCTGGTTATTTTCCGATGCAGAAGGTGGAGAAGATCAGGTTGAGGATATCGTCGGGCGTGGTCTGGCCGGTGAGTGAGTCAAGCGCCCACAATCCCCGGTAGAGATCGATCAGGATCATCTCGTGGGGGATGGCATTGGCGTTGGCCTGTGCGGCGTCGGCCAGCGCCGCCTGCGTGTTGGTGATTGCCTGGTGATGGCGAAGGCTGGTGAGCATGCCCGGCTCGGCGCTGGCGCCGCCGGTGGCCAGGGCCACAATGCACTCGCGCAATGCGGCGATACCATCGCCGGTGAGGGCCGACGTGGGCAGCGCCGTTAAGCCGACGGCCTGCGCCGCACTCAGATCGGGTCCGCTTGCGGAAAGGTCGCTCTTGTTCACCGCGACCAGCGTGGGACGCCCCTCGGCGGCGGCCAGCAGCGCGCGCTCTTCGTCGTTCAGCGGCTCGGTTGCATCGAGCACCACGAGCACCAGCGCCGCATCGGCAAGCGCCTCGCGGCTGCGCGCCACGCCAAGCTGCTCCACCTCTTCGTGGGTCTCGCGCAGGCCGGCTGTATCCACCAGCTCAAGGGGAATGCCGTCGAGGGCGATGCGCTCGGTGACGAGGTCGCGCGTAGTGCCGGGGATTGCTGTGACGATGGCGCGGTCGCGCTCGACCAGGCGATTGAAGAGCGAGCTCTTACCGGCGTTGGGGCGGCCTACGATGGCGAGCGTGAGCCCGTCGTGCACGATGCGGCCGCGCGCAAACGATGCTTCGAGAGCCGTGAGCGGAGGGGCGAGCTCGCCGATGCGGCGCGCGATCTCTTCCCGCGGCGTCACGTCCACATCATCTTCGGCGAAGTCGATGCCCGCTTCGAGCAGCGCGATCAGCTCCACGAGATCTTGCTTGACTGGCAGCACCCGCCGGCTGAGCGCGCCGCCCATCTGGCTCGCCGCCTGCCGCGCCTGCGTGAGCGTCTGCGCCTCGATAAGATCGCGCACAGCCTCTGCCTGCGTGAGGTCGAGCTTGCCGGCAAGAAAGGCGCGCTGTGTGAACTCGCCCGGCTCGGCAAGGCGCGCACCCAGGTGGAGCGCGCGACGCAGGAGCATCTCGAGCACCACGGGCGAACCATGCGCGGCGATCTCTACCAGGTCTTCGCCGGTGTAGGAGTTTGGCCCTGCGAAAAACGTGACCACCGCCTCGTCGATCGGTTCGGCGCCGTTTTCTGTTGCGTCAAGCACGTCGGCCAGGCGCGCGCGTGCGTGCTCCAGCGGCTGGCGCAGCGTGACAAGCTGTTCGGCAATCCCACCGGCCTCGCGCCCGCTGAGCCGCACAATGCCGATACCGCCCCTGCCCGGCGGCGTGGAGATGGCAACGATGGTTTCAATGTCCGACTCGCCCGGAGCTGCGAAGTTGCTTTCAGAAGACATCATGCGGCTGCACCCATTGTAGGGAAACCGGTCAGCTGGCGACGCCGGGCGAAGTCAGCCGCTCCAGTTGTGCCACGTATCGCAGGCAGACGAGCAGGGGGATGACCCCGAAGATGCCGAAGCTCGAATCAATGAGCCGCCAATAAAACGGAATGCCGCGGATCGGCCCGGCGATCATCGCCAGAGGCACCACCCCCGCGCAGGCGATGACGCCAAAGGTCAGCACCCACCTGTTGCGCACCGGATCGACGAGCGGTCCGAGAAAGGCGATGGCAATCACCAGGTGCGCGAACCCCAGCCAATCCGTGCCATACGCCATAAATGGATACGCGCGATTCGTCACGGCAATTCCCTCATGCACACGCCGCAGCCATGTATGCAAAGCCGGCTCATGACCCGCCGGGGCCGAAGCTGGCACCTCGAAGACTTCGTTGAGCCATGCCGTCTCGCGCTCCAGCGGAAACGCCGTTACTCCGCTGAGCACGAGGCCCAGGATAAACACAGCGATCCAGGTGCGTGTGCGGCGCAGCAGGTTGGCGGCGCAGTCAGCGTTCGCAGAAACGGGCATTGCGTCTACATTACGCTGCCGTCGCGTCCTCTCGTCGCGTAAAATCCGGCCTGGTTGCAACCTGGAAACTGTGGAAACCCTCTACAAAAAGCTTTTAGCACCTCGCCACGGGTATAATTTGTGACAGTTCGGTGAGTGCTGTTGGTGCGGGTTCCCCATCGTCTCTCTCCCCGGCGCAATGTCCTTCGATAAGGGTCCCCTTTAAGTGAACAACACACTCGGCACACTCAGCTTCCGGAGACCCATGAGGCTCCTCAGGAGCACAGGATTCTGGCTCCTCATCGTCGCTCTTCTGGCAGCAGCAACACAGGCCCAGCCGGTGCCCCAGGCCACGTGGAGCGGCATCCTCCGGAACACGGCGGGCGCGCCGATCGCGGGCGCGAAGATCCGCCTTTCCAATCACGGCGGCAAGGCTGACGCGACCACCGGTGCCGACGGCCAATTCCATCTGCCCGGCCTGCCCGCGGGTTCGTATCACCTGAGTGTGGATGCGCACGGCAACAAGGCGGAGTACGCACAGGCTATCGATCTGCAGGCCCTCGCAGCGCCGGTCGCGCTCACGCTCTCCGTTCGCGGCGAGATTCTAGTGGCAACGCAGGCTGACAGCGGCAAGGCCGCAACCGGTGGCGAACAGCTTTCGAGCCAGGCGGTGAGCGAGTTGCCGCTCAACAAGCGCGACTTCAGCTCTCTGCTGCTGCTGGCCGCGGGCACTATGACGGATACCAACGGCGCCACCAACTTTACCGCGCAGTTCGCCATCAACGGTCAACGCGGCGTTGAGGCTACCTTCGCCATGGACGACGCCGACATCAGCGATCCCGAGATGGGCGGCTCGACCTTTTCGAACTTCAACGTCGATGCCGTGGAAGAAATCCGATCCAGTTCCGGCTGGATGCCCGCCGAAGTGGGCCGCGGCGCTTCAGGGTTCACGAACATCATCACCCGATCCGGCGCCAGCGGTTTTCACGGCTCTTTCTTCGAGTTCGTGCGCAACTCGGCCTTCGACGCGCGCAACTACTTCGACCATCCAACGCCCGCGTATCCGGGGCGCATCCCGCCCTTCCGCCGCAACGAGTTCGGCTTCACGAACGGCGGCCCTGTCTACATTCCGCATCTCTATGACGGCCGCGGCCGCACCTACTACTTTTTGGAATACCAGGGCTTTCGCCAGGTGCTGGGCACCACACAGGTGCTGCCCGTGCCCACGGCCGATGAACGCGCAGGCATTGACAACGTGACGTACGCCGATGGATCAACCGACACGCTCTACGTTCCGGTCAATCCCAGCATCGCCCCGATTCTCGCGCGCTACCCGATGCCCAACTATCCTGCCGGCGCCTTCGGGAACCGCACCTACGCGACCGCATCAAAAGTGGCCACCGACGCCGACCAGTTTTCTCTGCGCATCGATCATCGCTTCACGCCGAAGGATCAGTTTCTGGCGCGCTTCACGATGAACAACCTCTCCGGCCCCACGACCAACCCGGACCAGACGGCCATCGATCCCGCATTCGGCGTGCAATATATCGATAAGCAGCGCAACGTTGTGGGCGTCTACACCCGCAACCAGTCGCCGCGCCTCATCTTCGAAACCCTCATCGGCATCACGCGCTCCACGCCGGGCTTCCCCACAAAGGATTACACCGACCCCGCCGTGAAATTCAACGATGGCCTCTTTGAGGCTTTCAACTCCGCGGCCGGCTCAGTGATGCAGGCCTATGGCAATCTCTTTCATGGCAGCCAGACCGTCTCTTACACCACGGGGAGGCACGCCATCCGCGCCGGCTTTGAAGCGCGCCTCAACCGCGACACCACTTACTTCGGCATCAGCCCCAACGGCGAATACGACTTCGGCGGCGGCACGGCCTATGCCATCGAGGCAATCCCGTCACAGAGCGGGCTGCACGACATCCATCCCGGCGATCCGCTGCCCGACACGCTCTCCGGCTTTCTCTCCGGCAGCCCCTTCGTCTACACCGTTGCTGTTGCGCCGCCCGAGTTCTCAAACGGCGAGCACATCGGGCCCGCCGCCATCAATCGCAGCAACTACAGCTTCTGGATCCAGGACACATGGAGAGTCACACCGCGCCTTACGCTGGACTACGGCCTGCGCTATGAGATCTACACGCCCATCACCGAGCGCGCCAAGCGCACCGGCGGCTTTCTTGTTGTGGATGGGCAACAGCAATACGTTGTGAATCCGCAGCCCGGCTATCGCACCAACTGGAACGGCCTGGGCCCGCGCGTGCAGGCGGCGTGGCAGGTCACCAGCAATCTGCAGGCACACGCCGGCGGCGTGGTCACCGTGATTCCGCCAAATATCTGGCAGGACAACTTCCTCACCGGCTCAACACCCTTTGTCGTCTACCCGCGCCTGGTCGCGGCGTCGGGTGCGCCGATTCAATATGGATTCCAGATCACGCCGGCACAACTGCCGCAGGCCTATACGCCTGCCGGCGCTAACATCTTTGCGGCGGACGACACCAAGAAAGTAGCGCCCAACACGATCATGGATGTGGACCGCTACGAAAAAGACATGGCCACGCTTACGCCAAGCCACGTGGTGAGCGCCCTCAACCTCAGCGGTATCGATCGCTCCTTCGGCAACGCCACGCTCTTTACCTGGACCGCGGGCCTCGAACGGAAAATCGGCAACCTCACGGCCGACGCAAACTACGTGGGCACCACCAGCCAGTTTCTGCCGCGCTACAGCTTTCCCAACGCGTATCCCGGCGCGAGCCCCGCCTTTGCTCCGCATACCCAGTTTGACGATGCAGGCAACGTGATCGGCGGCTTCGGCGTTGAAAACGTGATCGTCGCCGACTCCCACTCGAGCTATCACGCGCTGCAGACCTCGCTCTCCGGCGTGATGGGCCACGGCGGTCCGGGCGTGCAAGCCAGCTACACGTGGAGCAAGTCTATCGACGACTCCAGTGAAGTCATTGGCGGCACCGGATCGACCGGCGCGGTGACCTCCGGCTTCTCGCAAAATCCCTATGACACGCATCCGGAGAAAGCCCCTTCCTCTTTCGATGTGACGAATAGCTTTGGATTGAGCGCGGCTCAAAATCTTCCGTTCGACAAGGTGGATTTTTTGAGCGCAGTGAGCAAAAAGATCACCGGCGGGTGGGAATTGCTGAGCATCTCGGGCATCAGCTCGGGCTCGCCCTTCACGGTCTACTCCGGCATTCAGCAGACCGGATACGGCTCGAACGGCGTCGACAGGCCCGACCAGATTGCCAAGCCCAAGCTCTCGACCGCGCGCACAGTCCGCGAAGACTACTTTGGCGAAGGCGCCAATAACGCCACGGCCTTCTTCAACATTCCGATCCACGTGCCGGACGGCACCGGACCGAACCTGGGCCGCTTCGGCACGCTGGGCAGGAACAGCTTCCGCGGGCCGGCCTTTTACAACTTCGATTTCGCGCTTATTAAAGACACGCCCTTCGGACGCCGCAAGAGCGGCGCTGAGCGCGTTGACCTGCAATTCCGCTCGGAGTTCTTCAACCTCTTCAACATTGTCACCATGGGCCTGCCCTCCAACATTCTCAACGGCTCCGGCTTCGGTGAGATCAGCAAGACGGCCGGCAACTCCCGCCAGATTCAGTTCTCTCTCAAGCTGATTTACTAGGGTGAATCAAGCGGGCCCGCATGCGCTCAGGCGTGTGCGGGCTTTTGCTTGTGTGCCCTCTGCTATAAAGGGTGCGGCACTTGCAGTCACACCAGGGCGCGCCTCAACTCCCGTGTATCCGTGGAGTCCCGAAGAGCTGCGGCCTGCAGGAGACGTTCATGGTTCTTCATCGCTTCACGCTCAGGGTGCGCGTTTCCCTCGCCGCGCTCGCTCTCACGGCCGGCATCGCGCAGGCGCAACAGACAGCCAAAGTTGACATGACGGTGGTCAAGCCGGAGACGGTCGGCTTCTCTTCCGAGCGCCTCGAACGCCTGCACGCACTCATGCAGCAGGCCGTCGATCAGAAACAGATCGCGGGCATCGTCACCATTCTTGCGCGGCACGGCAAGGTGGTGGATTACCGCACTTACGGCGATCGCGACCTGGCCAGCGGCGCGCCGATGACGAAGGACGTGATCTTCCGCGACTTCTCGATGACGAAGCCCGTCACCGGCGCAGCCATGATGATTCTCTACGAAGAGGGAAAATGGCTGCCCACCGATCCGATCGCCAAGTACATTCCCGAGTTCGCGCACCTCAAGGTTTATAAGGGCGTCGACGCCGATGGAAAGATGATCCTCGTCGATCCGGATCATGCGCCGACGATGCATGAACTGATGTCGCACACAGCGGGTTTCACCTACGGCTTCTTCGGCAACACGCCCGTGGACAAAGAGTACCGAGAAGCCAATATTTTTCAGTCAAAGAACCTGCAGGAGTTCATTGACAAGGTTGCGAAGCTGCCTCTGCTCTATCAGCCGGGCAAGGGCTGGACCTACAGCATTTCGATGGATATTCAGGGCTACATCGTGGAAAAGCTCTCGGGCCAGCCGCTGCCTGACTTTGTACGCGACCACATTTACAAGCCGCTTGGGATGAGAGACGCGGGATTCTATGTGCCGGCGGAGAAGCGCAGCCGCTTTGCGACGGTCTACCACACCGGTCCAAATGGCGAACTGGAACCGGATGCGGGCGGCGGCGCCGGAAATCATCAGTACGACGCACAGCCCACTATGCCTTCGGGGGGCGGCGGCATGGTTTCGACGGCCGAGGACTACTACCGCTTTGCGCAGATGCTCG
>JBATYG010000202.1:0-8280 GCA_049673945.1 Occallatibacter sp. | reverse complement strand
ACGACGAAGAACAAGAAGACGACCACGGGCCGTCTCGAGTTCTCGAAGTTCTGTAACCGCTGCCGCAAGCACCAGCAGCACAAGGAATCGAAGTAACTCGACAGGGATCAGTTGTCAGGGATCAGGGTTCAGGAAGACCGCCCCTGATGACTGACCGCTGACAACTGCTTTCAGGGGCGTAAGCTCAACGGTTAAACTGTCGGTCTCCAAAACCGAACTTGGGGGTTCGAATCCCTCCGCCCCTGCCAGAATCAGTTAGGTGTATGCTTCCGGCAATGACGTCGAAAGCGAAGGATTAGAAGTATGGGAAGTAAAGTGGCAATCGAAAAGGGCGAGCAGCGCTCCAGCAAGCTGCAAGAAGGGGGCGCATTGGCCAACGTCTCTGAAGGCGCACTGGGTTTCTGGAACAACACCACCCGTTTCCTCAGCGACGTCCGCGCAGAGATGCGCAAGGTCGTAGCGCCCACGCGCAAGGAAGTCGAGAACACCACGTTCGTCGTGCTGGTGACAGTTTTCATCTTCGGCTTTTTCTTTTTTGTGGTTGACCTGATTTTCAACCGCGCGCTGCAACTGGTGCTGGCCAAGCTGGGTGGAGCGCAGTAAACCTCCGCGCCGCGAATCGAGAACGGAATGGCAGAAGAACTGGAACAATCCGCCGAACCACAGCCGGAGCGCAACGAGCGCTTCAAGTGGTACATCCTGCATGCCTACTCAGGATTTGAGCGCAAGGTGCGCGAGTCCATCGAGAGCCGCGTGGCGGCCTTTGGGCTTCGGGACCGGGTCGGGCGCGTGATGATTCCCACCGAGCCCGTCACGGAGATCATCAACGGCAAGAAGCGCACCGTCGAGCGGGTCTTCCTGCCGGGCTATGTCCTGGTTGAAATGGAGCTCGACAACAACCTCTGGCACGTGCTCAAAGACACGCCCAAGGTTACCGGCTTTCTGGGCACCGGCGACAAGCCCGTGGCTCTCTCTGAGGAAGAAGTCAGCTCGATTCTCTTCCGCTCTGAGACCGCGAAGGACAAGCCGCGCCTCAAGATCAAGTTTGAGAAGAACGAGTCCGTGCGCATCACAGACGGGCCCTTTGCCAACTTCAACGGCGTTGTGGATGAGATTAACGAAGACCGTGAGACCCTCAAGGTGATGGTTACGATCTTCGGCCGCTCCACGCCGGTCGAGCTCGAGTTTGGCAAGGTTGAAAAGATTGAGTAGTTGGACAGCTTCTAGCTACTAGCTTCCAGCTTCTAGCCGGATGACCCACCTGGCGGGTTCCGGTTCAAGCGAACGCTAAAGCGCCAACCACCAAAATTCGCAGAAGAAATGACCAGATGGCAGCTACCAGCCAGGGCTGACAACCGGTTTCCGAAGGAATCAAAATGGCACCTCCGAAGAAAGTTACAGCTCAAGTCAAACTGCAGATCGAGGCCGGCAAGGCCACGCCTGCGCCTCCTGTCGGTCCTGCGCTCGGCCAGGCCCAGGTCAACATCATGGAGTTCTGCAAGCAGTTCAACGCGCGTACGCAGAACAAGGACATGGCCGGGCTGATCATTCCGGTCGTCATCACGGTCTATGCCGACCGGTCCTTCACCTTCATCACCAAGACGCCGCCCGCGGCTGTTCTGCTGAAGAAGGCGGCGGGTATCGCCAAGGGATCGGGCACGCCGAACAAGGAGAAGCTGGGCAAGGTGACGGAAAAGCAGGTACGTGAAATCGCCACCACCAAGATGCCTGATCTGAACGCCGCCTCGGTTGATGCGGCTGTGAAGAGCATCAAGGGCACTGCGCGCTCGATGGGCATCGAAGTGGTCGCGTAAGCGAAGACTGAGTCCGAAAAAAGGCCCTCCCGCGCTGGGAGGGCCTTTTGTTGTGCGCACCGTCTCCGGCTACTTCGGCGGCGGCGTAAAGATTTCGTGCTTCCGCCCCGGTTCCGGCTTGGGCTTTGGTTTGGGAGCCTTCTTCACTTCTTTCTTGCCTTTGTCTTTGTTTCCCATGCGATTCAGCATGACACAAATCAGGCTCCGGCGGAAAGTGCCGGCGGGGATACTGAGCGCAGTCCCCGCCGCACGATGGGTTACTTCTGCTGTGGCTGGCCGGCTAGGCGGCCGTGGTTGAGAATCGCGTTGAAGACGAGGCCGTAGGTGCCGATCGTTTCGCCACGATAGATGGGGTTGTTGCCGAAGAGCAGCACATTGCCCTGGCCCAGATGAGCGTCGACCACGATAGCGCGCTCGGCGATCGGCCCAGCCTTGTCGAGCAGGCCATCGAGCAGCAGGCCCTTGCTATCGGCAAAGCGCAGGATGACGTCCGGACGCATGGGCTCAGGAATGAGCAGCAGGTTATTCCGGGCCTCGTCCTCGTTGAGCGCCTTGGCTTCCCAGGGCTGCTGTTTCTTGAGCGGCTCGGCGTCGGCAATCTGCCGCCCCTCCGGTTGATCGCTGTCTTCAACGCTGCCGCGTCCGGTTGGCCGCTCGGTGTAGGGATCCATCAGCATGCGGCCGCCCCCGCGGTTGAGCGTGTTGCTCACGTTGAAGGCGAGGCCATTCGCGCTTATCACGGGAACGCTTGTGCCGTAGCCGAAGGCCACCGGGTTTTCGCGGTCGACGAAGACCGTGTTCAGCACCGTGCCCACGACACGCGCGTCGCCATGAGAAGCGACGCTGACGCCGGGCGCCAGCCCCTCGTCGATGGCAAACTGTGCGGTGTCTTCGCAGGTGATCAGCAGGCCGCCCTGTTCGATGAACTGCTGCAGGTGCGCGAGGCCATCATAGCCAAGGCCAGGCCGGATGTCCGCAGTGCTGTCGAGGCGTCCCAGGTTCGGAGTCAGGTCGGACTTCTCCCACGGCATCGGATTGTTCCACGATGGCAGGCCGTTGATGATCTGGGTGGTGGAGGCGCGGCCGACCGGCGCAAAGATGATCACGTCGTACTTTGATCTGAGGTCCGATTCCTTCGCAACCGTCTGCGTGCTGATGTAGTCGAACGGCACGCCCTCGCTGTCGAAGGCGTAGCGCCACCAGCCTTCGGTTTGCGTGGCGAGCCAGGTGTGCATCATGGCGATGCGCGGAGCGGTGACGGCGTGCGTGGCCACGGCGGGTTGAACGCCGAGCCGCGTGCCATCAAGCGCCAGGTCGTGCAGGGCGCTCGACAGCGCGGCCTCATCCACGCCTGATATCAGCAGCGATCCGGCAGGGAAGTGCTTTTCGCCGGCGTCGAAGGGCTTGTCTGCTGCCGCGATCTTCGCGCCCTTGAGCTTGTAGACAAGTCCGAGGAGCGAGACTTGCCCGTTGTTGGCGACGGCGACCGTTGAGCCCGAGCCGTCGATCTTGCCGGAGAGCGACGCCGGGTCATCGAGCACCTTCATGCTCGCTTTGAGAATTGCAGCATCCTTGACGCGGACGACCGGCACATTGAAGAGATGGGTAAACGACCATCCCGTGTCGTCGTAGGGATGCTTCTGCGGATCGTCCGGCGCCCAGAACTGGCGGTCTAGCAGTGCATCGGCAATGCGCGAATAGGGCTGATCCATGCGCACGACGATGCTGCCGGCGGGGAAGGTCTGCTCCTTTGGCTTGTCGCCGCGCTTCTCGGCCGGCACCATTGCCGTGGCTGATGCGGAGAGCTGCTGCAACTCGACATGTTGCAGCTTCAGAGACTTGAGCAGCTCAGCGGTGCGGTTGGTCGCCGCGGCGTCGGGCGGAATCACGTAGGCGGCCGGTCCCTCGAGCGTTGGCTTCAGAATGCTGCGCTTGCTCTTCTCATAGTAGTTTTCGAGGAAGTGATGAGTGTGCTGGGAGAAGTAGCTGATCGTTGTGAGCAGCGCCGTTTCTTCGTAGTTATTGTTATCGCGCTGCGACCAGGTGACGGTGGGCAGCGGCGGATTCTGCCGGTACCAGGTGCGGGAGTATTCTTCGGGGTCGAGGATGCGCTTCTCGGTATCCGCCCCGCCATTGCCGAAGGTCTCATAGAGGCGGCTGATACCGTTGTGCATCGCTGCGAGGAACATCAGATACCCAGGGCTCCAGGTATCGAAGTCGCCATGGGTAAAGACGCCGGGCATGCCGAAGCTCTCCATTTGCGAGACGTTGTTCCAGCCAAGCTCGGCCCATTCGTCGGCCAGGATCGGATCCACCCACGCGTTATAGGGCCCGTCGCCCACCGTGTTGTCGTAGAGGAAGGGCACGGATTCGTGCAGATCGTGCAGCACCTGCGCATGCCAGCCGATGTAGGTGTTGAGCACGTTGCGGGTCAGGTCCAGGGTCATGCCCATAGCGTCGCGGTTGTTATCGTGCGCTACGTAGTGGCCCCAGTAGAGCAGGTGCGGCCATTTCTGGTCGAGATGCGCGCGGTGCCAGCGGTAGATGTCGACCATGCGGTCGCGGCCATCCACTTCAACGACTGGCGTAATCAGCACAATCATGTGCGAGCGAATGAACTTGATATAGGGCGAGTCATCGACGGCCAGGCGATAGGCCATCTCCATCAGCGCGGTGGGCGCGCCGGTTTCGGGCGAGTGAATGGTGCCGGTGATGTAGTAAACGGGGAAGGACTTGTCGATCAGGTCGCGGGCTTTCGCGTCGTCCATGCCGATGGTGCGGGGATCGGCAAGTTGCGCCAGGCGCGCGTCGTTCTCCTTCGCGTTATTGAGCAGCTCGGGATCGGCAATCGCGGCGGCGATCATCTCGCGGCCCTCTTCGGTGTGCCCGATGGTGAAGACCTTCACCCGCGGGCTCGCGGCCTCAAGCATGCGGAAGTACTTGTAGACATCCTCCGCGTAGGGAAGCATATTGGGCGCGCCCGACACGTCGCCGAGCACTTTTTCCGGGGTCGGAACGGTCTTCGAGGCCGGCAGGTAGTTGACGAGGGGAGAAATGAATTCTTTGCCGGTGGTGTATTTCAGGATCTGGTCAGTGTAGTGCTGATCGATCGGTTGCTTCGGATCGCGCGCATAGGTGTTGTTCAGATCCTGCGCTGGGGCCGGATGCACGGCAAAACACAAAACGATGGAAGCTAAGAAAGGGGCCAGCCTGAAGGGTTTCATAATCCTCGTTTCGAATTGGTCTCACACGCACAGCGGACGGACGGGCATCGATCGTGCCTCGTGGATCCGCTGAAGGGCTTTTAACTGCTTGACGGACGGCGTCGCCGAAAAGCCGCCTCACAGTGCAAAATCCTCTCGCCGATATCGATTGGCAGCAGAAGTCGCATGTACGGTATGAGGAAACTATACGGCGCGACACGTCGATTCCGAAAGACGCGCGTTTAGATGGAACCAAGAGCCTTGATCGGATCGGTGGAGGCGGCGGGAGGGGAGCGCGGGAAAGCAAATAACAGGCTCTAAAGCACGATGACCGAGGACCCGTTGGCGGTCTCATCTTTGACCCCGGCGAGCGCCCGGTTCGCCTCATTCAGGGGGAACTCGACAACGGCGGGAGCAAAGTCGATGTGCTCTGCCAGAGCGATGAAATCGCGTGCATCCTGCCGCGTCATATTGGCCACGCTGCGCACCTGGCGCTCGCCCCACAGCAGTTTGTCGTAGTCGAAGGCGGGCATCTGGTCGAGGTGGATGGCATTGATCGCCACAACTCCACCCTTGCGCAGGGCGGAAAGAGCGCTGACGACGACCTTGCCGCTTGGCGCAAAGGTCACGGCGCGGTCGAGGTCGACGGGTGGCCTGGCGTGCTCATCCCCTACCCACGTGGCGCCGCGGGCTTCGGCCGCCTTGCGATGCTGTTCGCCGCGGGTAACGACGTAGACCTCGCACCCCCATGCCTGCAGCACCTTGATGGCGAGCGAAGCGGAGCTGCCGAAACCATAGAGGCCCACCCGCTCGCCGGGCTCGACTCCGGCGACGCGCAGGCTTCTGAAGCCGATGATGCCGGCGCATAGCAGAGGCGCGAGCTGTACCGGCGCGAGCCGCTCCGGCAGGGGAATTGTGAAGTCGGCGCGAGCTGTGGCGTATTGCGCATATCCGCCGTTGACGGTGTAGCCGGTAAAGACGGGCCGGTCACAGAGGTTTTCCATCGCATGGCGGCAGAACCAGCAATCGCCATCGACGCCGCCCATCCACGAGACGCCGACGCGTGTTCCCACGGCAGGCCCGCCGGCGGACGCTTTTACGACTTCGCCGACGATCTGATGTCCGGGCACGATTCGCCGGGCGATTGGCGGCAGGTCGCCCTCGACGATATGCAGGTCGGTTCGGCAGACACCGCAGGCCAGCACCTTCAGCAGCACCTGGCCGGCGCCGGGTTCTGGTACCGGCAACTCTTCGAGGTGAAGCCAGCGGCCAGTGTCTGCCCGTTCGGCGCTATAGACTGCTGCCCGCATCGCGCTCTCCTTGTGAAAAGCCAGCGTAAACCGGAACTGCCACCAGCAGCAATGTTAGAGTTACTAACTCCTGCCGTGCGGAGTTTCTCTACCAGTTAGCGCCTGTTTTGGAGAGCGAGTCATTCCCAGGGCGTGCTTTACTTTGCTTTCTATCGAATAAATGGGGTCAATCGGTAAATTAAATCGAGTAGATCATAAGAATCGTCATATACTGGCGGTTCATTGCGTTTCTTAACGCCTTGCATAAGTTGACTTACTTCGAACGCGGGTGTTCAAGATCACCCGACGAATCTGGCCCTGATTCACGCTGGCCGCAGAGTTTCATGCAGCGACTGCCCTGGTTGCGCTGGAGCGAAAATGCACGAGGCTGACGGAATATTGAAGGTCTTAATTGCCGACGACGAACGCATCATCGCCAACACGCTGACTCTCATTCTCAACACGAGTGGCTATGAAGCCAAGGCTGTTTACAGCGGGGAGAAGGCGCTGGAACTGGCAAGTGAGATGAGCCCCGACGTCCTGATCTGCGACGTGATTCTTGGCGGCATCAGCGGCATCGATGTGGCCATTCATATCGCTCGGGACCAGCCTGCGTGCAGGGTGATTCTCTTCTCAGGCCAGGCGGCTACGGCCGATCTGCTTGAGCGTGCCGAAGCTGACGGATACCGATTTGACATCCTCGCCAAGCCGATTCATCCCAAGGTGCTGCTCGATTATCTTGCGCGCCTTAAGTCGACGTCGCAGCCTTACTGGCCGGAAGCCTGAGCGTTTCAGCATCAGCCTGCCTGCCACGCGGACGAAGAATTCTGTTCGCGGCGGAGCCGTGGGCTTCGATGATCGTTTGGCGGTTAAACGCTGAATGGACAAGTGGAAAGGGAGGGCGAAGCTCTTTGCTTTTGCTATTCAATCGATTTAACTGCTTTTTACTAACATTTAATCTTTGCGACGCCTTTCAAAAATTTTTTCCTCAGGATTCAAACTGACCTTGATGCCGATCGAGATCGAGGTTGCATTCAAGCCCAAAGTAGACCACAATCTAAATTCCAGGAAGCATCCGAGTTATTCCCCGGTGTGCAAGGCAGAAAGAGCTCCGGATGGCAGAAACTAACCGATCGATGGGCAGAGACCATCGTCGTAAAGGTTCGCTCTGACCGGAGCCGTAAGAATGCGATTCGCGCTGGCTGCAGGGCGATCGTCGCTTGTCTCTCTCTTCTACCTTCTGAATTATTAAGGCACCGCATGTTACCGAACGGCAAAGCTCCCTACGTCCTCGTCGCTGACGACGAGCAAACCATTGCAAATACCCTTGTGCAGATTCTCAACGCCAGTGGCTTCGATGCCAGGGCGGTTTACAGCGGAGAAAATGCAGTTGAAGCCGCGAGAGCGGTTCCGCCCGATGTGCTGATCACCGACGTGGTGATGCCCGGCATCAACGGCATCGAGGCGGCGATCCACATCCAGAGCTTCGCGCCCGCCTGCCGCATCATTCTCTTCTCAGGCCAGGCATCGACAGCCGATCTGCTGGAGAGAGCCGAGGCAAAGGGACACCGGTTTGAGATTCTCACCAAACCGGTGCATCCCCAGGTGCTGCTCGACCAACTGGGCGCGACGGTTTGACTCACTCGCCGGCGCTCGCGCCTCCCCGCGTCACGTAGACCTGTTGCGGAAAATACACCTTCGCCTCCGGTCCGCCGACCTTCAGCTTCATCGATTGCACCTGCGCTTTGCCCTTGAGGACTCCGGTGAAGCTCAGCCGGTATTGATTCTCAAAGCGAACGCGCAAGTCCTTGAAATACCCCGCGAAGGAAACGGGGTTGCCCGTTCCCTGCCAGTAGCTGGCGCCGCCTGTGGCAGCGGTCACGAGATTCAAAAGGCTCTGGCCGGCATTGTTCATGTAGGACGATGCGTCCAGGCGTCCGCGGCTGGCCCAGTAGATGGAATAGACCACGAGGC
>JBATYG010000201.1:0-6554 GCA_049673945.1 Occallatibacter sp. | reverse complement strand
CTCCAGGAGCGTAACAGCGTGCCCGGCGCGATCAAGCGCGAGGGCAGCGGTGATTCCGGCGATTCCAGCGCCGATGATGGTGACGCGCATGTCTGCTCAATTATAGGATGCGCCGCAGATGGACAGCGCAACGGGAAGCCGCCGAACAAGCAGCAGCGGTAAGGGATGCTTGTTCTACTCGCGAGATTCGTGGGTCATCGCAACGGTGCGCGGACTATTTTGCCGGCACAGAATACAGGGAGATCTGCTCTCGGGTGAGAACAGCGAGCAAGGACCCATCGGGTGAAAGGGCATATCCGTTGCGGCTGGAGGATGGGGAGCCGACGCGCACGCCAAGGAGGCGTTTGTCGTCTGCGGCGCGGTAGACGGTGAGTTCCTCGGAGTCAAGAAGAGATTCGTTAAAAGGCGCGCCCACTGGCAAGGGTTGCGCGGACCGGACAGTTTTGACGACGAAGTTCTCGTCGTTTGCGCTTCCTGAGGCTGCATGGCCGCAACCACTGAGAGTGGGTGCGCCTTTGAGCAAGAGTTTGCCGTTGGAGCGAAGCACACGGTACTCGCTCATGTCGGGATTTCGCGTGTTGCAGCCGACGACGAAGATCAGATCGGGCGAAAAGCTGGTGAGGTGCGGGGTACAGCCGGAGTCGAAATGCGCGAGGGTCGAGGCATGGTTGTCCCAGGTGAGGAGCGAGACGAGATAGCGCATTCCGGGGAGCCCGACGAGGCGGGCTTGGCCCTCGTTGAGAAGCGTGGGCGGCAACATACCGGAGCGCGAGGTGGACTGGGCGATGGTGCGAAGGTCGCGATTCAGCACGAGCATGCTGATATCTTCTTCGGGGTCGGTCCCGAGGGATTGCTTGAGGAAGGCGTGCAACTCGGGAGCATGGCGCTCGTGGATGATGCCAACAACGATGAACTTGCTATCGGGTGTGACCCGTACGAAGGACAGAGGGCCGTCGAGGGAGATGCGGTTCAGGACTTGCAGGTTCTCGCCGTAGATGCGGAGCTCGGAAGCGACGTGGACCAGGACAGCGCCATCTCCGAGGGGCCAGAGGTATTCGCCGTCATCGGGCAGCTCCCAGTCAACGGTGCGTGCGACCCGACGCGTTGCGGTATCAATGAGCGCGGCGCGGATGATTCGCTCGGTCATGCCGGATGGCCCGAGCGCGTGGCGGGCGGCAAGGATGTGCGGATTGAAGCCGACGAGCAATTCCCTCGGGCTGAGCCAGGCGAGCGCTTCGTCGTTGTCGAAGCTGTTCATGAATTTTTGTGGGCGTGAAGAGTAGCCAAGTTGCTCGATCGAGATCGTGTCATCGGGCTTACTGGCATTGACAGCGCTGCCGGTGGGCAATGCGACGTTGCATCGCGGCGGCTCACAGATGTCGATGTCCTCGACCGGCGGTTTGATGGGCACCCGTGCGGCGGCTGCGATTGCGGTCTCAGGAGCGGCAGGTACAACGGACGCCGCGGACGCTGCCGCCGGTGGAGCAGTGCCCGATGAAGCCCACGCAAGCGGATGTGCGCCCTGCCCGGGAATGAGCAGGAGCAGGGTATGTTTTTCAAGCAAGAAATCGTGCCCCTTCACTGAGAGAAGGGAGCTGTTCTCAGGGCCGGTGCCCACGCTCAGCTTTAGTCCGTGGATTCCGGAGACCTCACCCACGCGCACAGCCTGACTCTGGAATTGGTACGTAGGTTTATTGAAGTCGAGTCTCGTATCCAGGTGCATCGATTGGGCGTTTGAGATGAGGCGAAAGCCGGCGTCCGCAGGGGCTGAGCCTCCGAAGGCTATAGGCGTTGGATTCGGCACAGGATCTGAGAGGATGCCGAGATCAAGGTCGTGCGGGGGAGCCTCGATGGCGGCAAGGAGGAGAGAGAAGCTACCCATCTCCTGCCCGGAACATTGCGCCCCGGTGAAGGCGAGGCCCACTTCAGTGACTTTTGCCGGCTTGGCATAGGGAACCACCGAGATGACATGCCCTTCGAGAATGGCGCCGCTGCGAAGTGTGCAATCGGTGCCGTGCCAGTCGACGGTAACGCGGGCAAAGACTGTCGCGCCTACGGCAAGTTTGTGAGCGTGCAGGTCGGCGAGCAACTCGGCATAAACGGGAGTGACCGATTGAGTTGGGATCGTGTCGGCTGAAGAGCCTGGCGCGAGGAGTGCGAGAGCCGCGGCCAATACTAGGGACTGGGTTTTCATTCAGCCCTCGATTGCCAGCAATTTTATACCGGTCGCTGACGCCTCGGCTCGTCGCTCAACGGCAAGTAGTGAGGATGAGTTGCCGGTTTACTTGCGCAGCGCGTTGAGGGTAGAGCGAAGGGTGAACTCAAGGGACTGGCGGGGAATGGAGTCGACGAAGGGGCGCACGGCCCAGTTGAGGCCGGCGGGAATGGAGCGCGTGAGCGAGATGGATTCGATCTGCAGATAGAGTCCGCCGTCGCGCTCTTCGGCGCTCCAGTAGGTGTTGATGCGCCAGAGAAAGCCGTGGTCGTCGGCGGGGCTGAGGGGGCGCTCGTGGGTAGTGCCGGGTGAGCTGATCTCAGAGACCTGCGTGCTGCGCGAGAGGCTGTAGGCGTGGCCGGGATCGAGGCGGCCGAAGGTGACGTCGTAGGCGGTGTCAAAGACGATTGAGATGACCTGCTGCTGATGCAGGCGCATGAAGATGTGGTAGCTATCCCCATGCTCGGAAAGGACGCGGGCCTCGACGACGTGAGGGGCGTAGAAGCGCGGGTAGGCGGGGAAGTCGCGCATAATGCGATCGAAGTCGGCGATGCGGGCTCCGGGGGCGAAGGCTGTGCCGCGCCAGTGATGGATGATGGCGCCGGGCGGATCATTGCCGGGAGGATGGCCGGGCGGATTGAGGTGGGTGATGACGAGGTGGCCCTGACGCAGACCGTCCTGTTGCGATGGGTCGACGGGCGCGAGGAAGATGGAGGGCGAGCGATGCTGCTGCGCGAGCCGCGACTCAACCGCGGCGGCGTAAGTATTGAAGGCCGGGGCCGCGGATGCCGGTTGAGCAGCTGCAGCGACCGGAACAGAGACGAAAAGGAGAAGCAGTGGCGGCAGGGGTGGTCTGCGCATAGCTGCATTCTATAGCGCCCCCGCCCTCTTTCCGGGTGATCGATCGGTGGTGTCAGGATTCAAGACTGTTCAATCTAGAATGGGCGGAGACGGAGGAAGACGACAACGCCAATGGGGTTGGCGCCGTAGATGGGCTGCAGGATTGGGCCGGGGTGGTAGGCGGTTACCTGTGCGCCTAAGGCGGTGGCGAGGTGAGGAATGCGGCCGAGGTCGCGATCGTAGCCGAAGGTGAAGGCCTGTACGTGGCCGGCGGACGCTTCCTGGAAGTCGGGAGGGATGGGCTGTTGGCCGAGGAGGAGCTCGGTGGTGCGGGCGGCACTTTCAATGCGGGTGAAGGCGTAGTTGCGGGCGCGGAAGCGCAGCGTTGACTCGAGAAGATAGCTGTTCTGGATAAGGTCGTCGCCGGGTTCGTGGGTGCGTCCCCAGAGGAGGGTCGAGGCCCAGTTATCGTTCTGGGCGAGGGGGCGGTTGTACATGACGGATGCGGTCATGCGGTTCTGATTTTCGGATGGGGAGAGGGCTTCAGGGCTGTGGATGCGGGCGAAGGAGTACTGGCCGATCCAGTTGCGGGCGGGCGCGACGGTGAGGCGGGTGGACCATGAGTCGATTGCGCCCTGCTGAATCTGCCAGCGATGCTCGTCGGGCTCGCGGCCATGAAAGCCGGAGGCTTCGAGGCGCAGGAGGCGCCAGGTGAGGCCGAGGGTGAGAACGTCGTCGGCGATATGGGTGGAGTCCTGCTGATGGTGGCCGAGGGCGGCGACGGGATTTTCGGCGGCGGAGGCACGGTGGGGATAGGCCGTGGGGCCGATGGCGGGGTCGCCGACGGGGGCTGCGTAGAAGCTGAGCATGGAGTGGCTGCCGAGAGGAAGATCATAGAGGGCCGCGAGTTCCATGAAGAAGTCGTGCGGGTGCTGGCCGTCGGAAATGGGGAGACCGTAGGCGGTTTCTCCCTGCTGGAAGAGAAGTGGGTACTCGCGGCCGGTGACGGTCGCGGGTTCGAAGCTGAACATGGCCCGCAGGGTGACGGCGCCGTGACCGCCGGGGCCGGAATGCTGCGCCATGGGCATGATCCAGTTGGTGGAGAAGAGCTTGTCGCGACCGCGGGGGCTGGATTGCTGGGTGTCGGCGAGGAAGGCGTTGCCGTGGAACATGAGCATCCATGAGCCGCGCATGGTCATGAGCATGGGAACAGGCGTGGAGACGGGTTGTGCACTGGTGCCGGAGCCGGTGTGGGCCGTGATGGTCTGCAAAAACGATTGCGGCGGCCCCATCTGCATTTGGGCGGATGCAGAAAGACCGGCGAACGAACAGGCAAATACGCCGAGCGCTCTGAGAAAGCGGAGCATGGTGGATCCCTCGCGATGGATGATGTGGAACGAGTGTGATCGCGGCCGGATGCGAAGGATGAGGATCAGGTGCGCAGAGGCGGAGAAGGTGGGGCGAGATTTTGCGGGAGTCGCAACGGGCGGAAAGTGAGTGGAGCGTCGCCGAGCCGGGCAGGAGCGAACCAATGCGCGGGCGCTGCAATGAAGGCCGCGGAGAAGGAAGCAATTTCAGCCGAGGCTACAGGCACAGAAGGCTCGGAGGCTCGCAGGCAGGCGAGAGCTTGAGCAAGGCCGGAGCCACAGCGGTTGTTTTGGGTGGCGCAGCAGGCGCGGGCACAGCGATGAGGCGGACAGGCAGGCGCAGCGATGAGAATGGCCGCGAGAAGAAACGTGAGTACGCGCACCGCTGCAGAGAGCTTGAGCACGTCATCATCGTAGCAGGGATCAAGACCGGCTGGAGACCTCAAGCGTGGGCCTTGAGCGCGGCGACCTGAAGGTGGTTGCGGAAGTGGTGTTTCCAGCCTTCGGGGACAGACGGAACGCGGAGAATGCGGTCGAGGATCGCGCGATCTTCGGCGCTGTACTCCTTAGCGATGTAAAGGCGCCTGATCTCGGAGACGGGCACGGCGTTGGGGTCGCGGGCGATGAGGCGAATTTCATCCCCGGCGCCGACTTCGCCTTCTTTGGCCACGAGGACATAGAAGCCGCTGCGGCCACTGTCGAGAAAGCGCTTGACGATGTCGTCGATGCCGAACCGGATGATCAGCTTAAAACAGGGCATGCGGGGCTGGGTAACGACGATTTCGGCGCTTCCGACGGCGAAGCGGTCACCGAGATGGATTGCGTCTTCGAGGAGTGAGTCCTCGATGGTGAAGTTTTCGCCGAAGGCGCCCATGGGCAGATTGGGACGATCGAGTTCCTGCTCCCAGTAACTGTAGTGCGCGAAGGGATAGCAGTAGACAGCCTTGTGCTCGCCGCCGTGAACGGTGAGGTCGGCCTGGCGGTCGCCATCGAGGTTGAGCTTGCGAAGGGGAACGCGGCCCGCGACGGGAGACTTGAAGATGCCGGTCTGCACTGGCTCGCCGTTCCACTGAACGTCACGAGGCAGGCCGGTGTTGAGGGAGAGAAGCTTCATAAAAACGGTTCAAAGTTCACAGTCAACAGTTCACGGTCAATTGTCAGTGATCAGTGATGCGCGACCCATGATCACCGTCGTCGATGCTGCCTGGATCTCGATTGAGAGACCCAGGCAGCACATCCTTTTTTAATTGATACATCGGATGCAAAAAGGAAGCGACTTTAGCTGCCGGACTCAGTCACCGTGCCAAAGCGGCTCGACTGCGGCAACTGGATCGCGACTACTGGACGCGGATGGAGGAGATGCGGTCATTCCAACTATGATTCGAGCCGGGCACGCGCCAGTTGCTGAGGTTGTTGACGTCGTTCGACGTGTTTCCGCGCCCGCCATTGAAGTTGCTGTCGACCCAGAAGGTGACGCGGCCGCCGCCGAAGACGCGGATGGAGGAGATGCGGTCATTCATGCTAATGGTCGGACGGTTTTCGCCGCGGCGGAGGCAGAAATAATCGCCGCGGAAGTTGCTGTCCTTATAGAAGCAGGCTCCGCCGCGGCCCCAGTTGCCGCCGTTCCAGTTTCCGCTGGGAGGCCATGAGTCGCCGCCGGGCCGCTGATGATACCAGCCATTGTTGTTCTGATTGGGATAGCCGCCTCCGGGAGGGGGAGGAGCATAGCCGGCGTTTTGATGCCCGTGGCCGCTGTAGGAGACGTTGAAGGTAGCACGGCAGCCCCGGTCGACCCAGAGGCCGCGATTGTCAACTCCCCAGGTTCTGTCGCGGACACAGGGAGATCCGCTGATCTGGCGCTCGAGGGTGACGCGGTTGGGGGGAACGTTGCCGCAATAATTGCGGCCGCCGTTGTTGGATTCACACTTGATCGTTTGCTGGGCTGAGGCAGCCACTACGGATGCAGCAAGCAAAGAGACCAGGACAGCCATGCGGAAAAGCAGGCGGGATGTCATGTTTTTGCTCCTGTGGGGTCTTGGACGACTGATATGGAGTGACGAGAACTTTGCCGGGGGAGAGATATCCCGCCCGATTAGATGCATACACTCTGGTAGCACCGGAACCGGCGGTGC
>JBATYG010000200.1:0-2910 GCA_049673945.1 Occallatibacter sp. | reverse complement strand
TGGTAGCACCGGAGCCCACGAACGCGCTGGCAGGATTGACTGCCGTGATCGTGGGCACGGGAACCGTGATGTTGAAGCTCAGCGAATTGGATTTCAGCGAAATCGGCGAGGGGTCGATGACCTGAACTGTCGCCGTGCCCGCAGTTGCGAGCACGTCTGCCGGAACTGTAGCGCTGATCTGGGATCCTGAGTTCACGATAGACGTCAGGGCCACGCCGTTCCATGTGACCAGCGACGATGGAACAAAATTCGTGCCAGTGACAGTGAGCGCCAGCGCCGGGGAGCCCACCTGTACAGACGATGGAGAGAGCGTGGAAATTGTTGGCGTCGGAGTTGAGTTGGTGGTCGACGAAGAGCCCGAACTGGCATTACCTCCACAGCCATTAAAAGCCAACATCGCGAACGAAAGGCAGCATATCCAAATGGCACTAAGACGGTGACACCTGGCAACAAGATTCGAGACGTGCATGATTTCCTTGAGAAGAGGAGTGTGGGGTCAAGTGTACCGCATTCAGATGTTCGGCCACGTAAGCGTCAAAGAATGCACCACACCGTATTCAGGCACAAGAATCCGCATCGATGAGTGCATTGGCTATCATCCTCGAGTTGAATCCGTCCCCAAACCTGAACCCGCTAAAATCACCCTGTGGGCCTCGACTTCCAACTCCTCTCCACCTCCAGCGCAGGCGGACGCCGCGCGCGCCTCACGCTGCCACATCAGGTCGTCGAAACGCCCGTCTTCATGCCTGTCGGCACCGCCGGCACCGTCAAGGCCGTTCCGCAGGGCACTCTCGAATCTCTTGGCGCGCAGATCATTCTCGGCAACACCTACCACCTCTACCTGCGCCCCGGCCACGAGGCCATCCGCCGCATGGGCGGCCTGCACAAGTTCATCAGTTGGCCCCGCGCCTTGCTCACTGACTCGGGCGGCTTTCAGGTCTACAGCCTTTCCCAGTTACGCAAAGTCACCGACGAAGGCGTCCGTTTCCGCTCGCATCTCGATGGCAGCAGCCACTTCTTCACGCCCGAGCACTCCATGGACGTCCAGATCGCCCTCGGCGCCGACATCGCCATGGCCTTCGACGAGTGCACTGAGTACCCCGCCGACCGCGACCGCGCCCGTGAAAGCCTGCGCCTCACCATGGGCTGGGCCCGCCGCTCTCTCGACCACTTCCGCGCCCACCAGCATGAAGTTCCCTGGGCAAACGATTCACCAGCCCGAACCCAAAGCCTCTTCGGCATCGTCCAGGGCGGAACCTACACTGACCTCCGCCGCGAATCCGCCGAGCGCCTGATGGAGATGAACTTCGACGGCTACGCCATCGGCGGCCTCAGCGTCGGCGAACCCCGCCACGTCACCCTCGACATGATCGCCGAGGTCCTTCCCCTGCTGCCGCCCGACAAGCCCCGTTACGTCATGGGCGTCGGTTACCCCGACGAGATCGCGCAATACGCCCGCCTCGGCGTCGATATGATGGATTGCGTGCTGCCCACCCGCGCCGCGCGCCACGGCCTCCTCTTCACCAGCGAGGGCCGCATGAACATCAAAAACAAGCAGTATTCCGAAGACCAGAACCCGCCCGACCCGGCATGCGACTGCCACGTCTGCCGCCGCTACTCCCGCGCCTATCTGCGCCACCTCATGCAGGCGGGCGAGCCCCTCGGCGGAGCCCTCAACTCCATCCACAACCTGGCCTTCTACCTCAACACCATGAGGCAGGTACGGGCCGACCTGCAGCGGGCCGAAACAGCCGCCCTTCCCTCATAATCCCAGGGCCTGAAGGAAACTCCTCCCCGCTCGCGTTCTTCTCCATAAGGGAATGAACCTGATATGTCTTCATACGATGAGCACAAGAGCGGCGCGGCCCGGTCAACGGCGTTCGCCGACTTCGGATCCCTTATGACTGCACTGACTCCTCCTGTCGCGCGCGTACCGCTTCTCGAGCGCAGAGACGTCCCCGCCGAAATCGGCGAGCTCTACGACCGTCTCTACGCCGACCGCGGTGTCGTGCCCAACATGTTCAAGGTGCTTGCCACCGTTCCCGGCCTGGCCCTTGGCATCTCCGCCTTCCTCAAGCCCCTCATGGCTGAAGGGGCACTCCCCGGCTGGTACAAGGAGCTGATCGCGACCCGCGTTGCCTCGCTCAACCAGTGCGACTACTGCGTGAGCGCCCACCGTCACCTCGCCCTCAAGCGCGGCGCAACATTCGGGCAGGTAGCGAGCTACAACACCTTCGAATACGGCCCCTTCACTGAGAAGGAGAAAGCCGGCTTCCGCTATGCCGGCCTCCTGCACCAGTCCGGGCATGCCGTAAACGAAACCGCCTACGGCAATCTCAGCGCCCACTTCACCCACGAAGAAACCGTCGAGCTCACTGCCGTCGCCGCAGCCTTTGAGTTCTTCTCACGGTTCAACTCCGCGCTGCGTGTTCCGGTCACCCCGCTGCCTGGCGAAAACGTCGCGCTCGACGCCTCCACATGGGACACACTGAGCTGAAGCGACGTTCGGCTCGGAGAGGCCCTTTTCAATCAGCACGAAGATCTGTGCCCCATCCATCCGCCGCGGCGGATGGGTGGGAAAGTACAAAAGCAGCGTCTGCTAACCCTGCTATCCCGCTACTTCGCCAGCTCCTTCACAAAGAAATTCGCCATGATGTGGTTGGCTTCGATCGCCTCCGGCAACATCGGGTCATACCAGAAGGCGTGCGGCAGTCCGTCATAGACCACCAGCCGCGCATCCACGCCAGCCAGCAGGTACGCTCGCTGTAGGTTCACGGTGCCGCTCAGCAGCAGATCGCGCCCGCTGGTCACAAAAAGCGTTGGCGGCAGTCCATGCAGGTCGCCATAAATCGGTGACAGAATCGGATCCTTCGGATCTGTCGATCCCACATACTCCGAGTCGTGCGCGCC
>JBATYG010000199.1:0-1688 GCA_049673945.1 Occallatibacter sp. | reverse complement strand
ATATGATTAGCGTACCAACTGTAAGGAGGGGGTTCCCTGGCAATATCTCTTGCTACCGGTTACCGCGAAGATGCTATCTATTCACCCTGGCGGGGCGCATCGTGAATGCGGGCGGGCATCTGAGATTCATGCGCCGGATTCTACCAAATCGGTATCAGCACAAGGGATGATGGCGGAGAGGGAGGGATTCGAACCCCCGATAGCCTCGCGACTATGCCTGATTTCGAGTCAGGTGCATTCAACCGGGCTCTGCCACCTCTCCGTCTTGTAGAAGCTGCCCGGAGCCTCAAGTGCGGGACCCGGCGGCCTGCACTGCTCCTGAAGATGAGACAGCCGCGTCGCCTCGTTCGTTGCCGGATCCGGATTGGGTTCGGGATCGGAGCGCGCCTCAGGTGGAGACGCGTGTGCAAGGATGAGTAACGCTCCCTTAGTGTACCTGCCGGGAAATGCGCGTGGCAATGGCCGGGCTACGGGTGCGCTGCTTTGGCGGGAGATGATAGCTTACCCTTTGCTGGAGCGGGTGCTGGAACGGGCGCCGCAGAACGCGGTCTCTTTGCGGGGATGGCGGGGACGGCATCGGAAATGGGCGTCGCATCGAAGGATGGGAGCGCGGGCCGGATGATGGAATTTCACATTTTGCGGGCGGCACGGGAACGGTACGAGGTTGCCGATGCGCTGTTCTCCTATGACGGCAACGTGGTGTTTGCCGACCTGTCGGGGTGCCGCGCGCTGACGTATCGCATGAACGAGGTGCGCGAGGCGGCCAAATATCCGGAGCGGGCGGTGCATGCCGGCGCAATGTTTGCGATGGGGCTGATCGATGAGGCCAGCCATGTGGTGATCGAGCAGTACCGCAAGCAGTTTGACCCGGAGGTGATGACGGCGGCGCTCGCGTGGTTTGGCGAGAAGGTGGGCGCGGAGAAGCTCGAGCTGCTGCTGCTGAAGTTTGTCGAGAATTTTCCGGGGCAGACGGTGATGCGCGGCGATGAGAAGCCGACGGAGTGGCTGAAGGGCTCGACCGAAGGCATGCCGCACCGTGCAGCAGCCATGGAAGAGTTGCTGATGCTGTGGACGGCGAATCGCAACGAGGCCTTCAATCCCTTTGAAGAGCTGTTTGACGAGCGCAGCATCGCGGCGAAAACCGTGTACCGCGAGGTGACGCGCGCGCTGCCGGGGTATTTTGCGACGCGGCCGCTGATTCCCGTGGAGGGCGCGCGTGCGGTGAATCTGCTGGAGCTGCTGCGTGCGCCGGCGGAGCGGGCGCCGAAATCGCTGAGCGAGCAACTGGCGCTGATTCGCCGGCTGTGGAGGCCGCTGCTGGGCGACAGCCTGGATCGCATTCTGATGATTGCCGGAGAGATTCTGCGCGAGGAAGAGCTGGCGATCTGGATGCAGTTCAACCCGGCGGCGGCGCAGGCGCGGACAGCGGCGGATGAAGCGGCGCGTCGGCGGCGGGAGCGAGGCGAACAGCAATGGCCGTCCCTGGTGAGCCGGTCGGATGTGCCGGTCTTCGGCGACCCGGCACACGAGTATGAGAAGTTCAGCGCGGACACGGCGTGGATGCCGAGCACTGTGCTCATTGCCAAGAGCACCTATGTGTGGCTGGCGCAATTGAGCCGTAAATATGGACGCAAAATCAGTAGGTTGGACGAGATTCCTGATGAAGACCTTGCACAGTTGGCGCATCG
>JBATYG010000198.1:0-4241 GCA_049673945.1 Occallatibacter sp. | reverse complement strand
CCGAGATCCGCAAAGCGCTCGGCGGCGACGAACTGCACGACGTAGCAGCAACCGGGACGCTGAGCGCAACCGCATCCGCCGCGTGGGGAAAGACGATCGACGATCTGACCGCGAAGACCGACGCGACCGTGGACGGAAAGGTTGTGAACACGGCGAAGGCGCAAGACGGCACTCCCGTGCCCCTCGACGGCGTTCTGCACGCTGCCTATGCGAACCGGACACATCAGCTCACGCTGAACAATAGCTATTTCCGCACGGCGCAGACTGAGGTGACGTTCAACGGAACCGTCAGTCATAACTCGAGCCTTGCTGTGCATCTGCAGGCCAACGACCTGCGCGAAATTGTCACGGTGCTCAAAGTCTTTCAGCCATCGGCTCAGCCGCTGGATCTGGCGGGGCAGGCGACCTTCATTGGTGACCTACGCGGCGAGGTCACCGCGCCGCATATCACGGGTCGCCTTGACGCTGAGAATCTTCACTATCGAGCAACCAACTGGAAGACCTTCCGAGCAGGCGTTGATCTTGGTCCCTCGCGCGCGTCGCTCGAACAGGCATCTCTCGAATCGAGCACGCGGGGCCGCGTGCTGCTCGATGCGAGCACCGATCTGACGGACTGGACATTCACAAAACAAAGTCTCGCGACCGTTGATCTGCACCTAAGCGAAATGGATGTCGCTGAGTTGCTTAAGCTCGCAGGCCAGGCTCAAATTCCGGTCACCGGCACGTTGAATGGAAACATCAAGCTCCACGGCTCGGCAGCAGATCCGCATGGCTCGGGCACGCTTGCTCTCAGCAACGCGGTGGTCTACCAGCAGCCCGTGCAATCAGTGAGATTGGACCTCAACGGCCAGGGCGAAGAAGTGCGGACGCAGTTTGCAGTGGATATGACTGCGGGCCGGCTGCAGGGCACCGCAACCGTGAATCCGCAGCAACGAACGTATACAGCGCAGCTCACCTCCACGGCCATTGAGCTCGAAAAGCTACAGGCAGTGCAGGCCGGCGGCGCAAAGATTGCCGGAACTGCGACGCTGCAGGGTTCCGGCGAAGGCACCTTCGATGACCCTCAACTGACCGCGACGCTTTCGATTCCGAAGATCACGGTCGAAAATCAGCCGGCGACGAACCTGGAGATCAAGATGAATGTCGCCCATCACGTGGGCGTCGCAACGTTTGACGCGGCGGCGATCGACACCACCGTGCAGGGAAAGGCGAGCGTGCAACTGAGCGGCGATTACATGATCGACGCTTCGCTCGATACACAGGGAATTCCGCTACAGCCGCTTCTGGCGGCGTACGGGCCGGCAGAGGCAGAGGGGATCACGGGACAGTCTGAGCTTCATGCGACCCTGCATGGGCCGCTGAAAAATCCGAAGCTATTGGAAGCACACGTTGCGATCCCGGTGCTGAAGCTGGCTTACGGCAACTCGATCACTCTTGCGGCCGATACGTCGATCCATCTCGACTACCAGAATCAGGCGATACGGATTCAACCGGCAGAGATTCGCGGAACGGACACTGATCTACGCATTGAGGGGCTGATTCCGACCACGCGGACAGGACCAATGGCGTTGAAGATGATCGGCACGGTGAATCTGCACATCGCTCAGCTCTTCAATGAGGACATCCGCACAGATGGCCAACTGAAATTCAACATCGATTCGCAGGGGGCCGCGAGCGACCGTAATATCGGGGGCGAGATCGACATCGTTAACGCAAGCTTCTCATCACCTGATCTTCCGGTGGGTGTGCAGCACGGCAACGGCGTGGTGAGGCTGACGCGCGACCGCGTGGATATTGCGAACTTTGAAGGAGCGGCGGGTGGTGGAACCATTACCGCGCAGGGCGGCCTTCTTTTCGGCCCGCAGATGCATTTCGAGCTGAGCCTCGGTGCGCGGAACGTTCGCATGCAGTACATCAAAGGAATGCGAGAGACCGCGGACGCTGATCTGCATTTCAGCGGCACGCCGGCGCGCGCTAATCTGGGGGGCTCAGTTTCTATCTCCGATATTTCCTTCACCCCGGCCTTTGATCTGGATTCTTTTATCGGCGAGTTTGGCGGCGGAGTGGCAGCGCCGCCCACGCGGGGATTCGCGCAGAACGTCGCGCTCAACATTGCAGCCTACTCAACCAACAACATCAACCTCGTCAGCAGGACGCTGAGCGTGGACGGGTCGGCAAACCTGCAGGTTCGCGGCACGCTGGCAGATCCCGTGCTCCTCGGCCGCGTGCTTCTCAATAATGGAGACATCATTCTCGGGGGCAAGCGATTCCTGCTGCAGGGTGGCACGATCCAGTTCATCAACCCCTCTGAAACGACGCCCGTGGTGAACGTAACGGTGACGACCACGATTCAGCAGTACGACATCCATCTGCGCTTCAACGGGCCGTCGGATCAGCTTAAAACGCAATACACCTCAGACCCCGCATTGCCGCCGGCGGACATCATCAACCTTCTGGCCTTCGGCGAAACAACGGAGGCCTCGGCACAAAGCCCCACGACGGCCAACCAGGCAGCACAATCGCTGCTCGCCTCGCAGGTGTCAAGCCAGGTGACCAGTCGCGTGTCAAGGATCGCCGGGATTTCGCAGCTTTCCATCAATCCGGTCCTCGCCAACAGCAGCAGCCAGGGCTCGCCGGGAGCGAACATCACCGTTCAGCAGCGAGTGACCAGCAATCTCTTCGTGACATTTTCGGCCAACGTGGGCACGCAGCAGACGCAGACTATCCAGGGGCAGTATCAACTCACGCCGCGCGTGGCCATCAGCGTAACGAGCGACCCCAACGGCGGATTCGCCTTCGATACCCTGATCAAGAGGACGTGGTAGCCCGGAGGCGCCAGCATGTTTACGCCACAGCCGATTGGATACGTCGCCAGCCCCTACTCCGAGTCATCGGCAATTCCCAAAGGTGTGGGCGTGAAGCACGATGCCGAGGGAGTGCTCAAGATTCTTCCCGCATTTGAGGCTGGACTCACGGACATCGAAGGCTTCTCGCACCTCTTCGTGCTGTGGGCCTTCGACCGCGTCGATGGATTCGACCTCACTGCCCGTCCCCCTTCGGATGCGCGGTCGCATGGCGTTTTTGCCACGCGCTCTCCGCGGCGCCCGAATCCGATCGGGCTAACGGTGGTGGAGCTTCTACGCCGTGACGAAGCTGCCCTGCACGTGCGTGGCGTGGACATGCTCGACGGAACGCCGATTCTCGATATCAAGCCGTACATGTCGAGCATTCCGGTGGAAAAGCTGCGCCGCGGCTGGCTCGCGGAAGCCGAAGCAGCCGGGCGTTAAAAGACACGTGTTCCGCCCCAGGGTCTGCTATCGTGAACGGGCGGCCGCTCACCGTCTTCGGCCGCAACTCTACCTGGGAGCCCTGATCGTGATGCGGCCAGTCCGATGCGCTTTGAGCGCCACTCTTCTTTCTGCGTCGCTGATACTCACCGCACAACAGCCCACGACCGCAGCCAACGCGCCAGCGCGGGACACAAGCTATATCGATGCCAGCGGCACCGCACACGTAACGCGCGTTGTTCCCGTTCCGCAGGATCTGAGCCCCGAAGCGCAGAAGTTTATCAGCCGCCCCGCACCCGACGAAGCGCCGCCCGAATCACTGGCCGAGCGGCGCAGGTACATGGATGAGTGGGGCGAGAGTGCCAACGCTGCGTGGAGCAGGCTTTGCCCAAACACCATCGAGAACACCACCATTGCGGGAGTTCCTATCCGCATTGTGACTCCGGCGAATCTGCCCGCCGGCAATCGCGACAAGGTGCTGATGAATCTGCATGGCGGCAGCTTCAACGCTGACTCGGGCTCCTACGCCGAGACGATTCCGATTGCCGGCTACACGGGCATCAAGGTTGTCGCGGTGCTCTATCGCCTCGCGCCCGAGCACCCCTTCCCTGCAGGAGTTGACGATGCCGTTGCGGTTTACAAAGCGCTGCTGAAGACCTACAAACCGGACCACATCGTCATTTACGGCACCTCGGCAGGGGCCGCGCTCACGGCGGAAGTGGCGGTCAAGCTCAAGCAGCTCTCGTTGCCCTTGCCCGCAGCCCTTGGCATCTTCAGCACCGTTGCCGATTTCTCAGACATGGGCGATTCATCGGCCATCTACACGCTGCGCGGCTTTGCGGGGCATCTCGATCCGCCGGGCGCAGGCGTCCACGATCCGTATTACGCCGGCACAACCGATCCCCGCGACCCCGTGCTTTCGCCGATCTATGCGGACCTGCACAATCTGCCGTC
>JBATYG010000197.1:0-3624 GCA_049673945.1 Occallatibacter sp. | reverse complement strand
TGGATCGACGGTATGAAGCAAGGTAAGGTCGCGTTGATTTCAGCTACGTACACACCTGACGCGGTCGACTGCAGTGCCGAGGGCAACTGCATTCGCGGTCGTGCCGCCATCGAGGAACATATGAAAGACGAGATGGCGAAGCTCGGCAAAGCCACTTCGGCTTCTGTGACCAGCATCGGTTCCGTTCAGCAAGCGTCCTTCGTTTATGAATGGGGTCGAGCTGAGGCGACGTTTTCGAATGGAATGAAAGTTGCCGATCGGTACCTGACCGCCTGGCACCGAGAGCCAGATGGGACTTGGAAAATCTTTCGCAATCTCGTTATCCCAAACCGCTGATCATTAGGGCGAGGTTTGTCTTACCGACCGTCGCAAATACTCGAAGGAAGGGGCCGCCGCCGGTTTGCTTCTGATCGCGGGTTTCAGCCGCGTTTTCAACCGTCTGCAGCCGAGCGCCACCGCGACTAAAATTGAACCAGACCATGGCTGAGTTCACCCACCTGCATCTGCATACGGAATACTCCCTGCTGGACGGCGCCTGCGACGTGCATAAGCTTGTCGATCGCGTTGCCGCGCTGGGTCAGACTTCGGTCGCGATGACCGATCACGGCAACATCTACGGCGCGGTGCATTTTTTCAATGCCGCCAAGGCCAAAGGGATCAAGCCGATCCTGGGGTGCGAGCTCTACATCTGCAAGGCAGAGGATCATCGCGCCGAGACGCCCAATGACCAGTACAACCACCTCCTGGTGCTGGCCGAAAACGAAGAGGGCTACCGCAACCTCATCCGGCTCACCAGCGAGGCGAGCCTGCACGGCTTCTATCGCAAGCCGCGCGTCAGCAAGAAGTATCTCGCTGAAAATTCGAAGGGGCTGATTGGATTTTCCGGCTGCCTGAGCGGCGAGCTCTGCGAAGAGCTGATGGCCGGCCACTATGACAAGGCGAAGGGCGTGGCCAGCCAGTATGAGGAGATCTTCGGGGGCGGAAACTTTTATCTCGAAATCCAGAACCAGGGCCTCGAGCAGGAGCACAAGATCCAAAGCGATCTCTTTCGCCTCGAAAAGGACCTCGACATTCCGCTCGTGCTCACCAACGACTCGCACTACCTGTGCGGCGAAGATCACCACGCGCATGATGTGATGCTTTGCGTGCAGACCGGCGCGAAAGTGCATGATGCGGATCGCTTCCGCTTCGACTCAGACCAGTTCTATGTAAAGTCTGCCGAAGAGATGGGGCGGCTCTTTCCCGATGCGCCAGGCGTGACGGCGCGCACCATGGAGATCGCCGAGCGCTGCAAGATGAAGCTGCACGCGGTCGACAATCCCTTCCCGGAGTTTGCCGTTCCGCCGGGGCACACCATCGATAGCTACTTTGAGCAGGTGTGCCGCGAGGGAATAAAGAAGAGGCTCGAAACATCCGTGCGTCAGTTGGAGTTACGCGGCGTGCGCAGATCGACGCCGGAGGAGTATGAGTCGCGGCTCGCCTACGAGATCGACGTCATCAAGCAGATGAAGTACGCGGGCTACTTCCTGATCGTCTGGGACTTCATCAAGTACGCGCGCGACAATGGCATTCCCGTGGGCCCCGGACGCGGTTCCGCCACCGGTTCGCTTGTGGCCTATTGCATGGAAATCACCAACATCGATCCGATGCAGAACGTGCTTCTCTTTGAGCGCTTTCTGAATCCCGAGCGCGTCTCGATGCCCGATATCGACGTGGACTTCTGCATGAATCGCCGCGGCGAGGTGATCGACTATGTGACGCGCAAGTACGGACGCGAGCAGGTGGCGCAGATCATCACCTTCAACACCATGGCCGCGAAGGCGTCGATCAAGGACTGCGGACGCGCGCTGGATATGCCCTACGGCGACGTGGACCGCATTGCGAAGCTGGTGCCGCCGACCGTCGGCATGACGCTTGAGAAAGCGCTTCACGAATCACCTGACCTGCGCAAGGCCTATGACAACGAGAAGCAGGTGCGCGAGCTGATTGACACCGCAATGAAGCTCGAAGGCCTGGTGCGTGGTGCCGGCGTGCATGCTTCCGCAGTGGTGATTGCGCCGCGGCCGCTCACAGAACTGGTGCCGCTGAATCGCACCAAGAATGATGAAGTCGTGACCGCCTACGACATGAAGGCTGTCGAGAAGATGGGCCTGCTGAAGATGGACTTCCTGGGCCTGGCCACGCTCACGGTCATTACCGACACAGTGAAGCTGATCGAGCAGAACCGCGGCGAAAAGATCGATCCCGATGTAATTCCGATTGACGATCCTGAAACCTTCAGGAAGGTGTTTCATACCGCGCTCACTTCGGGAGTCTTTCAATTTGAATCTTCGGGGATGCGCGACATTCTGCGGCGCTACAAGCCGGATACGGTCGAGGAATTGACCCAGTTGAATGCGCTGTACCGCCCCGGCCCGATGGATATGATCGACGATTTCATCGAGCGGAAGTGGGGGCGCAAACAAGTGGAGTATCTGCTGCCGCCTCTTGAAGGAATCCTCAAGGACTCGCTGGGCGTCATCGTCTACCAGGAACAGGTCATGCGGATTGCGAACGTGCTTGCAAGCTATGGCCTGGGCGAGGCCGACCTGCTGCGGCGCGCGATGGGGAAGAAAGATCCCAAGGCGATGGCGGAACAGCGCGATCGCTTCATGCAAGGCGCGGCAAAGCTGGGTCATCCGAAAGCCGCAGTGGGCGAGATCTTCGAACAGATGGCCAAGTTCTCAGGGTATGGCTTTAACAAGTCACACTCGGCGGCGTACGCGTGGGTGGCCTACCAGACCGCGTACTTGAAGACGCATTATCCCGTTGAGTTCATGGCTGCGCTGCTCACGTCCGAAACCTCGAAGCCGGAGAACGTCGTAAAGTACATCCAGGAATGCCGCGAGATGAACATCAGAGTCGATCCGCCGGATGTGCAGGTGAGCGGCGCGCAGTTTACTCCACATGGCGACTCGATCTGGTTTGGACTGGCGGCGGTGAAGAACGTCGGCGGCAACGCGATCGAGTCGATCATCAAGGCGCGTGAGGAAGTTGGCGGGAGGTTCACGAGCTTCTGGGAGTTTTGTGAGAAAGTTGATCTGCGCGTGATGAACAAGCGCGTGATCGAGTCGCTGATCAAAGCTGGCGCGCTCGACTCGCTCGGCAAGCGTGGGCCCGTCTTTGCCGCGGTGGATAAGGCGATGGAGCGCGCGCAGAAGGCGCAGCGCGATGCGGCCCAGGGGCAAACTGGGCTCTTTGGCCTCTTCAATGAAGGGCCGGCGAACGGCCACGCCAACGACGACCTGCCCCGCGTGCCTGAGTGGGAAGAAGCCGACCGCCTGGCGAATGAGAAGGAGGTGCTCGGGTTCTTTGTCTCCGGGCATCCACTGGACAAATATGCCGAGAAGCTGCGCAACCTGCCCGGCGTGATCTCAGTGGCCGAAGCGCTGGAGCGCAAACCGCCGGAGCGGCGCTGGGGCAAGGATGCCGATCCGGCAGATGAGCTGCAGGTGGCCGGCACCATTCACGGCTTGCGCGTGCAGAAGAGCCGGCGCGACCAGAAGCTCTACGCACAGGCGGTGCTTGAAGACGCGAGCGGCAAGATTGACTTGATCTGCTTCTCGCGCGACTACGAGAAGCTTG
>JBATYG010000196.1:0-10426 GCA_049673945.1 Occallatibacter sp. | reverse complement strand
GAAGCGGAAGTTGTTTACGTTCGAGGAGCCAAGGCTGATGGTGTGCGATACTGTCCAGCTGGTCTGCGACTGCTGGTAGATTTCGTAGCCGTTGATCAGGTCGCCGGAATTGTACGAACCCTGATTGTTATAGTTGGCATCCGTGTAGCGGAAGAAGACTGAGCCAAGCTTGCCGAGGTTCTGGTCACCACGATAGGTCTGCTGGTTCTGGCTCAACGGGAATCCGACATTCTTGATGTAGTTGGTCGCGCCCTCGGGCTGATTGGCGATTGTCGGCGTTTGCCAGAAGCCGTTCTTGACAGCGACTGCGCCGACGTTACCTGTCTGTCTCGACCCTGGGATGGCGTTCTCGGGGAAATTCGCGCCGGTAAGCGGGTCAACGGGCATGCAGTTATAACCCAGGCTCAGCAGCGTTGTGCAATCAGCCGTTCCATAGTCTGGCAGCAGGCCGCCGGGCAAGCCGGAGCCGGCAGGCGCCCTATAGGTTTCGGCCGAGAAGTCACCGGTGAGGATGGCTGGATTGGGCATCTGTGTGACCTGCCGGCTGCCATTGTTGACGCGCCAGCCTTCGTAGTTGGCCATAAAGAATGTCTTGTTGCGGCCATCGTAGAGCTTGGGAATATAGACGGGCCCGCCGGCGACGAAGCCGAACTGATTCTGCCGTAGTACCGGGTTCGCAGTCGGTGTGCCAGAGAGGTAGTCGTTGGCAGTGGGGAACGGCTTGGCGTCGAAGGCGTTGTTGCGGTCGAACCAGAAAACCGATCCGTGCAGCGCGTTGCTTCCACCTTTGCTGACGATGTTCACCTGCGTAGCGCTGAATCCCTGATCGGCGGAGTAGGTGCCGCTCGAGACCTTGAATTCCTGAATGGCGTCCTGCGACAGGACGACGGCGGGGGTCACGAGAGCCGCGTCGGTATTGACCAGGCCATCGAGCGTGTAGTTGTTGCCTTCAGGACGGCCGCCGTTGACGCTGATGGCGGCGCCCTGGCCCTGACGCATCGTGGCCTGCTCGCCACCGACCGTGACTGCGCCGGCGCCGACGAGGAGGAGCTGCATGAAGTTGCGCCCGTTCAGCGGGAGCTCTTCGACCTGCTGCTGGCTTACCAGGCTCGAGAGTGCGGCGCTATCAGTATCGAGCGTGACCGCCTGAGCGGTGACGTCCACGGTCTCAGAGACCGCGCCCGGCTTGAGGCTAATGTCAGCGCGAACCTTGTCGTTGACGTTGAGGACGATTCCGCGGGTGACCGACCTTTCAAATCCCTTGCTCTGCGCCGAAACGGAGTAGGTGCCGGGGTTGAGCGCGGGAGCAAAGTAGTCGCCTGAGGAGCTTGTGACGGTTTTGAATGCCTGGCCTGTAGCGGTGTTGGTGACCGTAACGGCAACGTTGGGAATGATGGCACCGGAGGTATCCGATACCGTTCCGAGGATGGTGCCCGTTGCGCCTGCCTGCGCGAACATCTTGCCGCTGAAGGCAAGCAACAGGGTCAAACATAGGGTCAAACGGACTGCTCGCATGCTCCTGACCTCCTGAAATCTGGTTCAATTGCCTCGCATTGGCTCAGTTTCAGGCGAAAACGCCTGCCCAACTTTTCTGCGTTGGAGGGTAGTTGGAAGTCTGGTCCAAATGCACGGCGAGGCTAGCGATGCTGCTGGTGAATTGTCAAGTAGAATTTTGTTTCTCATTTGAAAAGCGCACCCGCGAGAGAAAGAATAGCCGAACTAGGCAATTAAGCCTTTTGAGAAAATCGCTTTTCTACTGAAAAGCGCCGCTGAAACAGGCGGAATCGGCAGGAATAATACAGGAGTAGTATTGGAGAGAGCGGCATGAGGCTGCCGAAGTGATCCAGAGGCCCGGGCCGGGTTACGCACGATGGCGCGAAGAGGAAGCCGTCGGCAAGAGGCGGCCGTTCGGATAACAATTTGTTCCATTAGACAAACCAGCTTCAATTGCGCTAGGATGCCTCTCCGAACAAGCAATTCTGGTGAAGGGCAGCGCGCAACGTTTTGAGCGGGCCGGGTCGAATGAGATCGGCGCCACTTGGACAAATGGGGAATGGAAGTTTTTTGAGTCAGCACTCCTCTGAAGGGGCAGAGAAAGATGAAATCAGAGTCGGTACTTCAGGAACGCGCGTTTAATGCGCTTAATTCGTTCCAGATTGAGATTCCTTCCTGGGGTTTTGCGAACACGGGGACACGGTTCGGAAAATTTCTTCAACCGGCGGCTGCTTCGACTCTCGAAGAAAAGTTCAGCGACGCCGGCCAGGTGCATAAGCTGACCGGGGCAACGCCAACGCTGGCTCTGCATGTGCTTTGGGATCTGCCGAGGGGAACTGCCGATGCGGAGAAGATCGCCGGCCTCGAACTCAAATATGGAGTTTCACCGGGCTCGATCAATCCCAATCTTTTTCAGGATCAGGAATTCAAGTTCGGCTCGCTCTGCAACCCATCTGCCGAGATCAGGGAGCGGGCGATTCAGCACATGCTGGATTCGGTAGCGATCGCAAGCCACCTGGGTTCGCGCGACATCTCCCTTTGGCTGCCCGACGGCTCGAATTACCCGGGCACGCAAAGCATGCGCAACCGGATCGAGTGGCTGGAAGAGGCGCTGGCGCGCACGCATGGCCAGCTCGGGCCCAACCAGCGGCTCCTGATCGAATACAAGCCCTTCGAGCCCGCCTTTTATCACACCGACATCGCCGACTGGGGCATGGCATCGCACCTGGCCGCCAAGGCTGGTCCGCAGGCCAGGGTGCTGGTGGATACAGGCCATCACTATGCCGCGCAGAATATCGAGCAGATCGTGGCATGGCTACTGCATACCGGCATGCTGGGCGGCTTCCATTTCAACGATCGCCGATACGCCGACGATGATCTGACCCTGGGCTCGATTGATCCTTACCAGATCTTTCGCATCTTCCACGAGATTCATCTCTCGGGGCCGGAAAAGCTCTCAGAGATCGCCTTCATGATCGATCAGAGCCATAACCTCAAGGGCAAAGTGGAAGCGGTGGTGCAGACGGTGGCGACGGCACAGGAGCTGTGGCTGAAGGCGGCTCTTGTGGACCGTGACCGGCTTGCCGAACTGCAGCAGGGCACCGAGATTGTCGCCGCGGAAGAGCTCTTTCGCGGAGCGTTCTGGTTCGATGTGCGGCCGCTCGTCAGGCAGTGGCGCCAGGCGCGCGGCTTGCCCGAGGATCCCATAGCTGCTTTGGCCGAGAGCGGCTATGTGCAACGCATCAGCGCCGAGCGCGGTGGGAAAATGGCGTCAGTCGCCACCTACGCTTAGAATTGAAGCGGCGCAAGAGCTCTTCGACAGCTACGGTCGCTCGGAGGAACGTCGGCTTGTCCAAACCGAAAATCAAGCGGCTCTACCTGATTCCTATCCTCTCCAAGGCCCTCGATGTTCTGGAGCTTCTGGAAGAGAAGAACGGGCCTATTTCCCTTGAGGATGTTTACCAGCAGACGCGCATCTCGAAGACAAGTGTCTATCGCATTTTGAAGACGCTCGTGCATCGTGGCTATGTGGCGCAGGGACAGAACGGGCAATATCGCCTTGTGTCGCGTCCACGCCGGCTGCGCTTTGGCTTCGCGGCGCAGAGCGCAGAGATGCCGTTCTCGGTGGCGGTGGGCGCCAGCATCGCGTCGGCTGCAGCCGCGGCCGGTGTGGAACTGCTGCAACTGGATAACCGCTACGATCCGGATGTAGCGATCCGGAATGCAGAGGAGTTTGTCCGGCAGCACGTGGACCTGGTGCTGGAGTTCCAGGTAGAGGAACATGTCGCGCCGCACGTCGCGCACATCTTCAAGAGAGCCGAGATACCGCTTGTCGCCATCGATGTGCCGCACCCGAACGCCACCTATTTTGGCGTCGATAATTTCGAGGTCGGCTACGAAGCGGGGGCACTGCTGGCGCAGCATGCCATGACCAGGTGGAAGGGTAAAGCAGATTGGGTGCTGGGCATTGGATTTTCAGAGGCGGGCAGTTTTGTGCAGAGCAGAATTGCCGGCGCCTTCGAAGGAATCCGCACGCGCCTGGAAGGCATTCCGCCAGAGCGGTTTCTACGGCTCGAGGGGCGCGGCATGCGGCAGCCGAGCCTTGTGGCTGTTTCGGACTTTCTGCGCACGCACCGGAACGCGCAGCGGATTCTCGTGGCTGCTTCAACTGACTCAAGCGCGCTGGGCGTGCTGGACGCGGCGCGTCATTCAGGACGCGAGCGCGACTTTGCCATCGCCGGCCAGGATTGCATTCCTGAAGTGCTCGAAGAGATGCGCAAGCCCAACAGTGCGATCATTGGCTCGGTTTCGCATGGCGTCGAGACGTATGGGCCTCGATTGATCCAGCTCGGCATTGCGCTGCTTCGCGGTCACAGCATTCCACCGTATAACTACGTTCGGCATCACGTGGTAACGCCGGAATCGCTGGCGTCTGACTCGGCTGAGCGCGACGAGGCTGAAGGTTGAGATCGGGGAGCCTGCTCCTCGAAATGGGGATTCGCAACGATGAGTTCATCGAAAGCAGATACACGGTCGATTTCATCGTTTGAGGCCGGTTCTCCATCGGACGCGCGGGCTCGCATTGCAATTGACCTGGGGGCGGAGAGCTGTCGCGTCTCTCTGTTGCGCTGGCGTGAGGGCAATCCTGCAATCACGCTGATTCATCGCATCCCGAATGGACCGGTACACGCCAACGGATCGCTCCAGTGGCCCTTCGACAGAATTCTCACTGGACTGGAAGCCGGCCTGCTGATGGCGGCGGGGGCTGCGCCGGAAGGTGTGGCCTCAATTGCCGTGGATGGTTGGGCGGTGGATTACATGCGGCTCGACGGCGGGGGACGGCCTCTGGGCAATCCGTTCTGCTATCGCGACGAGCGGAACGTTGCCTCAAAAGAAGGGGCCGAGCGAAGAGTTCCGCCGGAGTGGATGTATCAGCACACCGGCGCACAGCCGCTGCGCATTAACACGGTCTATCAGCTTCTTGCCGACAAGGCAGCTGGCATGGATGACAGTGCACCGTGGCTGAACCTGCCGGAGTATGTTTTGCACTGGCTGGGCGCAGGCAGAGTGGCTGAGTACACCAACGCGACCCATACCGGACTGGTGGATCTCGCAACCGGCGACTGGTCAGAGGAAGTGCTCGAGCGGCTGAAACTCGCCCGAGAAGCCTGTGCACCGATTGTTGCGGCAGGAACGGTTGTTGGCAAGCTGAGCGGGAAGCTTGCCCGGCAGGCCGCCTTCCGTGATACCGACTTGATCGCGCCGGCATGTCATGACACGGCATCGGCAATTGCGGGAATCGGCAGCGCACTCGATGGCGCCGCGTACATCTGTTCAGGAACGTGGTCGCTCGTCGGCGCGCGGATCGCTGCGCCGATCGCCAGCCTTGAAGCAATGCAGGCTGGATTCACCAATCAGGGCGCTGCGGGCGGCGGATTCTGCTTCCACGCGAATGTTAATGGCATGTGGATTCTGAAGCAGTGCCTCGAAAGCTGGAAGAAGGCCGGCCGCCCATGGGAGCTGCCCGCGTTGATTGAAGAAGCTGCGGCTTGCGATGATTTCCCTGGGATTGTTGCCGTCGATGCGCCGGCGTTGATGATGGACACGGATATGCCGGCGCGCCTGAACGAGCAGTTGCGTGCCGCCGGCGTGGCGCAGATCGAGGATCGGGCCGGGAACGAGCCGCTATTTGCCCGCATCATCTTCGAGAGCCTGGCCAGCCGCTACGCGAGCGTGCTCCAGAAGCTGGAAGAGATTTCAAACAGTCCTCTCAAGCGCATTCACATTCTGGGTGGCGGCTCGCTGAATTCTTTGCTCACGCAGCTCACGGCCGAGCATACAAAGAAGGCGGTCGAAACCGGCAACGTTGAGAGCTCGACGGTGGGCAACTTTGCCGTGCAGATGACAGCGAGCGAAAACCGTGGCCAGCCCTTATCCATTGAGAAGATGCGCCAGTGGGCGGCGCGGCTCGGCGAGCATCACGAAAGCGCTAATCGCTGACCAATCCCATCGTGACGTCGTGCGCTTATTGGACCGCAAAGCGTTCTGTGCTCTGTCGCGGAGCGCAGGCGAATGCAGCCCGCTGAGAATCATCAGAACGCGTAGGGATCGCTTTCGGCGGTGGCGAGCTGTTGATCTGGGATCTGGCCTGGAGACAGAATGCGATCCACCAGCAAGGCAGAGGCTTTGCCCGCGAACGCCGCGACAACAACCGTGGCGAGGCTGGTGATGACCGCGAGGTGTGGGCCGCCCTGGCTCAGAACCAGAGCCACCGCGGTGAAGGGCAGGTGATAGCCTCCGCTGATTCCGCCCGCGGCTCCCGCGGCGCCCGCAAGGTCGCTCGGCACGGCAAGGGACGGTGCGAAAACTCGTCCCGCGAGATCGCCGATGGCGAGGAATGGCACAAAAAGGCCGCCGCATCCGCCGGCCGCTGCGGAGGCGGTAGTGGCGACGGCGCGGAGAATATCGACCGCCAACACGGTGAGTGCGGAGGCGCCTGCTGCACCCTCTACCCAAGTGATTGCTCCGCCTCCAGGGCCCACGGCAGCCGACGGTGCAGCGATCGCCGAGATGATCACTGCGGCCACACCGAGGGTGACTGCGCCGAGGATGAGGCGAATCGCCGGGCTGGCGCGCCATGCTTTCGCTTTATAAATTGCCGCTGCTGCGATCGACGTGATCGACCCGGCGAGAATCCCGATGAGGAGCGCCGTGACGATTGCCTGATAGACGCTGTGCGGCGGCTCCTTGGGAACAACCAGGCGGATAAGGTTGACGCCCATATAAACATTCAGGAGCCATCCAACGAGACCGCCAACCAGAGCCGCGGTGATGCGCTCGGCGTTGAGCGGCGCCTTGTGGCGCCGGCCCAGCTCGAGAATGTATGCAGTGCCTACGAGGGGAATCCCCATCAGTACCGCGACGCCTGCTGCAGCGCCGCCTACGGATGCGGGGCGCACAATGCGGTTCCAGCGAGACCCAAGAGCTGCGCCGGTAGCGATCCCGATGTAGGCTGCCGGCGCTTCTGTCCCCATGGGGCCGCCGAGCCCGACGGTTGCGCAGATGGCGAGCAGACGAATCGGCGCCAGGCGCCATGGAAATCGTTCTTCGGCGCCTGCGGAAGACACCATGTCGTCCGTGAGATGCGAGCGGGCCGCGCCGGGAGGAAAGCTTCTCCACTTCGCTGCGCGCTTCGGCGTTAGCGAATGATTTTGATCATCGCTGAGGCCCAATTTGTAGAGCACCAGGACCGAAATCGCCAAGCCGAGCAGGGGCATGAGGATGAGGACCCAGGTTTTTTGCCCTGAAACTACTCCCAGCATGGCCTTGAGCATCTCGGTGAATCCGACGACAAGCAGGCCCGCAATCGTGCCGCCCAAGGCGGCTCCCAGAGCGGAGATGGCGATGGTTGTGGGCCATGGTGCGCTAGGGGCGGACGCTGTCATTTCTCTCATAGCCATAAATCCAAAAGGGATTTCGTCGCCGAGATTGATGGAGAGTTGCTTATGCTTTCGATCAGCGGGAGGTGGCTGGAACTGCTGATAAGACGTGATCGATCAAATGAGTGAACGGGCGAATGCCCCGGGCAAGTGCTGGGTATCGGATCATCGCTTCATTGAGCCGCCCCGGCTATCGGTCCGAAACCAATAGCTCCCCGGATCTATCGAAAGGCTTGCGATGGACTTGCAGCGGGCCGGGATGGAATATCAGGATGGGGCCGATGCCAGCGCCGCACCCTAATAGATGCCAGATTCGGGACCGCCGTCCACAAAATTTCGCATCGGCGATTCGCATCGGCGAGAACACGCGAAGGTGCCGCGAGGCTTGCGGCCTGGCAACGATCCCAAAGCATAGTTCTCGCCAATCTTCACAGGTTCTTGCGGCTGCTCGCAGATAGGCTCACTTCGCCTCGGGCGCTCCTCGGCCAGAAGGCTTGATCTTCTCCCACATGCGCACCAGATCGGCGAGCGACTCAGCCTGCATTTTGCGCATAACCTGTCCGCGGTGCAATTTGATTGTCACGACGCTGAGGTAGAGCTGCTCGGCGATTCCCTTGTTGGTGAGCCCCTCAGCCACCAGCGTCAACGTTTGCCGCTCGCGTTCTGTGAGCATCTCAAAGCGCGCCTGGATCGTGCTCATCTGTGTGTCTGCCTGGCGAAGAATGCGATCGCGGTTGAAGGCCTGTTGAACCGAGCTTAATAGTTCCTCGCCGCCGAAGGGCTTGGTTAGAAATTCAACCGCACCGGCCTTGAGCGCCTTGCGAACCATTGGAATATCGCCATGGGCCGTCATGATAATAATCGGCAGCGCGATGCCCAGCTCAGCCATCCGGTCCTGCAGTTCTATCCCGCTCATGCCGGGCAGGCGAACGTCGAGCAGAAGGCATCCTGCCTTGTCCGCGGTCCAGTGTTCAACGAAATCCTCCGCCGATGAGAAGCAGGTGCTCTTCACTCCTGCCGCATCAAGCAGGTCGATGAGTCCTTCCCGAAGGCCGGCATCGTCTTCCACGATGAACACTGTCTCGGTTATGCCTGTATCCTTCATCCGTTCGTTTTCAATGCAAATTCGAAGACAGCGCCGCTTTCAGAAGTCGAGCCCGCTATGCGGCCCTCGTGAGCTTCAATGATGCTGCGGCAAATTGCCAGTCCCATGCCGGTTCCATCCACTTTGGTGGTGAAGAAGGGCTCGAATAGCCTCTCCAGCACTGCCTTGGGAACGCCATTCCCACAATCGCTCACTGCAACGGCGACTTCGGTGTGTCCGCGCGAGAAGGACTTGATCTGCAGTACGCGTGGCCCATCTGCCTCCTGCATCGCGTCCATTCCATTTACCGCTAGATTGAGAAGCACCTGCTGGATCTGAACCGGATCGATGTTGATCTTGGGGAGATTCTCCTGGAGCTGCAGGTCAATCGAGACTTCCCGGCGCTTGGCGTCGTCGGTCAATAGCGCCACGAACTCAATGATCAGCAGATTGATATCCGTCGGCTGCCGGATGTAATCGTTCTTGCTGAAGAGGGATCGCACCCTGCCCACCACGGCGCTTGCTCGAGCGCTGTCGCGGACAATTCGCTCAGCCGCAGCATTGGCTCTCTCCAGATTCGGCGGTTCACTTTTAATCCATTGCTGGCATGCTGACGCATCGGTGGACAAGGCCGCGAGCGGCTGATTGAGCTGGTGGGCAATCGTGGCAGCCATCTCCGCCAGGGTCATATTGCGATTTGACCTGGACAAGTCCTCCTGCGCGAGCTGGCGGCGCTGTTGCGCGCGCTGCTTGTCCTCAATGTCAATGTGGACGCCATACCAGCGTGCAATTTCGCCTTCAGAATTTCGCTGCGGGATGCCGCGAATCAGGAATAAGCGGTGACCCCCATGGGCTGCTTTCACGCGCGCCTGCAGTTCGAACGGCGCGATTGACGAGCGTGCGGCTTCCCAGTTGTCACGAAAGGTTGAAGCATCGGCGGGATGGAAGATATCGAAAAATGCTTCTCCCTCCAGCTCATCGAGACTTTTCCCTGCGTAGTCGAGCAGATCCCGATTGCAGTACTCGATCCTTCCATTCGCGTCTGCGCTCCAGATCTGCTGATGAATCGACTCGGTGAGCAGCTTGAGCTGGCGTTCGCGTTCCAGGAGTTCGCGGTTGGAGCGCTGCAACTCGGCGGTCCGCTCCTCTACAGCGGCTTCGAGGTCGTCCTTCGCCAATCGGATTGCCCGCTCGCTCTGCTTGCGGATACCGCTCACAACGATACAGACGGCGCCACAGGCCAGGTACGCTGCGACATAGGGGCGGAACGGCTCCCCGATTGTCATGGAATAAAGCGGAGGTATGAAGAAGAAGACAATCACAACGTAGGAAGCGACAATGGCGAAGACCCCGGCGATGAGTCCTCCAAACCACGCGCTGCCAATAATCGCGCCCAGGAAGAGGAAGATGAACGGGTAGGCCATCAAGTGTTGCAGCGGGAAGGTCCACAGAAGCGCAACCAGAATAAAGAATGCCGCAGTCGCCGCCGGCTTTACACAGTACTCCGTTATCCAATGCGAAAGGCGGCTGCGAAGATTGACTGCCATGATGGGCGAATCCTACAACGGCACGCCCATTGAATGACATAAAGAAGCCCTAAAAAAGCCTGAGCGATAAATTCGAGCGCTATAAGGGCTGAACCGGGGCTCAGCCGACGGTGCCGGTCCACCCTCTACCACTCGAATTTGTCCGGTACTCTGAAAGCAGCTCGCAGTCGCGCGATCTTACTGCGCCGGCGAAGGATACGATAGTTAATGACAATCCGGGCCTGTAGCTCAACGGTTAGAGCAGGGGACTCATAATCCCTTGGTTGGGGGTTCAAATCCCTCCGGGCCCACCACGGTCGTTCTGCTTTTGCGCTCGCGATAGCAGCGCCTTGCATTCAAGTTCAATTGACCGCTGTCCGTTC